>NZ_JBAQRT010000349.1:0-3272 GCF_049306435.1 Zavarzinia sp. | reverse complement strand
GCGCGGGCGCCGGGGCGATCAGGCGGCGCAGGCGGGCCATCAGGCCGGGCGTTTGCACCGGCCTGTTCGCATGTTCGGTCATGGCGTTACAGTCTCCGCAGTCGGGGGGCGGACGGGATCGGCCCGTCCATGAGATCGGTCAGGGCCCACACGAGGGCATCGACCCGGTCGCACGGCCCTTCCGGGCCATGGCTGGTGAAGCGACACATCTGGTCTTCCAGGGTGGCGAGACCGGGCAAGTGCCGCACCCTGCCCTGTTCATAAAGCGCGGCGATCGGCTCGGCCCGCACCGCCTTGCCCCGTGTCGCGCGAACGGCGCGGTAAGGCACGGCGGGGTCGAGGGTCCGCACCAGGGATTCGACGAGATCGCCGCCCTGATTGATCTCGGCGACCAGCCGGTCGGCGCGGTGGCGCCGAAAGGCGTCGATGGCGGCCCTTGCCCATTGGGTCGGCGGATGGCGGCCCGACAGATCGTCGAGCACGACGGCACCGCCATCGGCAAGCCGTCCGGCGACGATGATGCCGGTTTCCGCCCCTTCCCCCTCCCCGGCGGCGCCCACGGCCGGATCGATGCCGACGACGATGCGGACGAAATCCGCGGGCGCCGCCGCCAGCCGGCACAGATCGAGCCCGGCGCGGGTCCACAGCGCACCCGGCACGTCGTCGATCACCTCGGCGTGTAACTCCTGCCGGCCAAGGCGCGTGCCCTGATAGCGCCGCACCACCTCGGCCAGGAAGCCGGGGGCGAGATTGGCCCAATTGTCGAAGGTGGAGCCGCGCGTCACCTGCACCTTGGGGTCCTGCAACAGGCCCCGGATCAGGCGCCCGGGTGCCGGCGTCGTCGTCGCCAGCCAGCGCGGGTTCCGCCCGAGACGAAGGCCGAGCAGCAATTGATCCCAGGCATCGGCATCGCGCCATTTGCACAATTCGTCGGCCCAGGCGAGATCGTGCTGCGGCCCGCGCAGCTGGCCCGGCCGCTCGGCGGAAAAGGCGGTGGCAATGGCGCCGTTGGGCCAGGTCAGCAGGCGTTTCGACGGCTCCCACAGCGGCATCATCGAGGGCGGCGAAATGGCGAGAAGACCGGATTCGCCCTCGATCATCACCCGGCGGACGTCGCCCGCCGTCGCCCCGACAAGGGCGATGCGCCGCGCCCGTCCCGCCTCCACCTCCATCCGTACCCATTCGGCGCCGGCCCGCGTCTTGCCGAAGCCGCGCCCGGCCAGCACCAGCCAGCCCTGCCAGTCCTCGCCCTCCGGCGGCAATTGGCTTTGCCGGGCCCAGAACCGCCAGTCATGGAACATGACCTCGGCTTCACGCCGGCTCAGGCCCCTCAGGAATTCCGCCCGCGTCTCCGCCGACAGCAAGGCGAGCGAGCCGCTGCGAAAGCCGCTCGCGGATATCGGCGGCGTCGGTCTCGTCATCACCCGCCGTCATCCCCTGTTGGTCGAGCCCGAAAGCCTGGCGCTCCAGCCTGATCAGCTTCTCCGCCGTGCCGCCCAGGGCGCGGACGAGGCCGGCCACGGTCTCGGCCCCGGCGGCGAAAGGCCCTTCCCCCGGCGGCCCCGCCGACGAGAGATGATCGCGCAAGGACAGCTGCACGACCACCAGCGTCTCGCGGAGGTCGGACAGAAGGCGGCGATGTTCCCGCGCCACTTCCAGCCCGCGCCGGACGGCCAGTTGCTTTTCATCCTCGCGCGGATCGCCGCGCACCCAGCCCTCGGCCACCGCGCGCTTGCGCAGGGCATAGTCCGTCAACCCGTAGGTGGCGGCGATTTCCGACAGGAACAGCTGGCCGAGGCGGTATTCCCGCTCCACGGCCAGCCAGTCGATGACGTCGCTCTGGGTCATCGCCAATTCCGGAATGTATCGATTATGTACCCATAATGTGCACAATGCGCACAGGTGTCAAGCGGATTCTGCGGCCATCACGCGCGCGTTCAGGGCATCCACCGCCTCGACCACCCGCCCCGGAAATTCCATCGGAATGAAATGGCTTGAACCGGGCACCTGTTCGATCACCGCCCCCGGCTGCTGGGCCCGCAAGGCGGCGGCACCCTTTGGCCCCAGGGTCGACTGATGGTCGGCATAAAGGACGGAGAGCGGGCATTGCACCCGGCCGATGCGGCGCCAGAACGACAGGCCGATGGTGGAAAAGGTCTTGGCTTCCCACGCCGGGCTGCAGGCAAGGCGCACGCTGCCGTCCGCGTTGTCGATCGTGCCGCCCGCGACATAGGACTCGAGGAAGCCCGGCTCCCAGGTCTTGAAGGCACCCTTGCCGCCATAGGCCTTGATCATCACCGCGCGGGAGGGCCAGACCTCTTTCCGCTTCGACGCCCGCTCGGCCAGCGGCAGGCGATGCGCGAGGCCGGCGAGCCGGGCGATGGCGAAGGCCGGCACGGCGACGCGCGGCACCACGGCGGGATCGATCAGCAGAAGCCCGGCGGCCAGGTCCGGGTGCAGCGCCGCCAGTTCGGCGCTGACCGCGCCGCCCATGGAATGGCCGACCAGGATCGCCTTCTGCCCGAAGCCCCGCAGGATGGGCACCAGGTCATGGACATAGCGCGCCCAGGATTTCAGGCGCGAAGCCTGCGCCGGCACGTCCGACAGCCCATGGCCGCGCAGATCGACGGCCCGCACCGTGTAACGCCCGGCCAGTTCCTCGAGCAGCGGGCGGTAGGTTTCGGCGTTCATGCCGGTCGCATGGGCGAAATGGACGAGCGGGGCCTGTCCCAGCTCGGGACCGCCGGCAAGGCAGGAGAAATGGCCGGCTCCGGCGGGGATTTCGATACGGTGAAGCAACGACACGGGCTGTTTCCTTGTTTTTCTTCCCCATCCTGCGGCAGGAATGCCACGGCCGTCCATCGACAGCCTGTGTTGCGATGCGATAGACTCAAGGGACATTTTCCCGCCACAAAACTCATGTCTGGTGCCTTGATGGTACGCCGTCTGACCGAAGAACCCCTGATGACCCGCGGCATCTCCGCGGAAAACACGCGCCCTGGCCATATCGGCCGGGTGGAGCCGGTGGTCGCCCTGCCGCCGCGCGGCCGGCATGGACCGGACTGGGGCCTTGTCCTCATCACCGTCGCCTTCCTTGGTGGCGCCGCCGGTCTTCTCTATTTCGGCTACATGAGCCGGCAAGGCGATTCGCTGGCCGCCGGCGAAACCCGGGTCATCGCCGGTCGCCCGGACACGGTGATTCCCGACTCAGCTTCCGCTGGCGCGCCGGTCGCCACGCCTGCCGCTTCCGGCGCCGGCGGCACGGCCAGTCC
>NZ_JBAQRT010000348.1:0-1754 GCF_049306435.1 Zavarzinia sp. | reverse complement strand
GGCCAGTTCCGCGCCCAGCGCCGCCCCCGAGCGGGCATCGAGACGATAACGCCGGTTGGAGCCGCCGAGGAGAACACCGATCAGCGGCCGGGGCATATGGGCGAGGCGGTCGCGCCATTGCGCGGCGCCGGCCTCGATCTTCGCCAGGGTGACCCGGTGCAGGCCCGCCCTGGTCTCGACGACATTGCCGCCCGCCAGCCGGTCGTGGCGGGGTGCGACGACGACATCGAACAGGCCGAGCGGCATCTTCGGATTCTGCAGATGGACGAGGCGGGTGCGCCCGCCGCTGGCCTTGCGGATGGCGACGGCGAGGGGCGCCGCGACATTGCCGGTCGAGATCACGAGATCGGGCCAGGGCGGGGTCAGCGGGTCGCTGTCCGCCGTCGGCGCCTTCAAGGGACAGGGCCAGAGCCGGCCGGGCAGCCAGTCCCACGGCCGGCGCGCCCGCGCCCGCTTCACCGCGTAAGGCAGGCCGAGAGCCTCGGCAAGGCCGACGACCTGGGTTTCCATCCCGGCGTGGCCTTCGCTGAGGCACCAGACAAGAGCCGGCGCCGCTGCCGGCGACAGGGCCGTCGTCACCACCACTCTCCCCGCCGGACGCGATGGAACAGAACCCGCGCCGGATCTTCGGCGCAGAGGTTTCCGCGCGCCGTATCTTCGGCGCAGAGGTTTAACGAGACCGGCGCCCGGCACAAGCCCGCAATTTCCAATAGGAACATGCGGCGGCGCCGCCGGCCCGCTATAAGACGGCATGACCGCCTCCGCCCTGCCCCGGCCGGCCCCCGCCTGGGCCTTGCCCGCCCTCGCCCTCGGCGCCGCCTTCATCGGCGGCTCGCCGATCTTCGTGCGCCTGTCCGAACTCGGCCCGACGGCGACCGCGTTCTGGCGCCTCGCCCTCGCCCTGCCGCTCTATTACGCCTGGATGAAGATCGCCGATCATCGCCGGGGGGCGCCGCCGCCCCCGCTGGCGCCCGGCTCGCGCCGCAGGCTGATCCTGGCGGGCCTGCTGTTCACCGGCGACCTGTTTTCCTGGCACTGGTCGATCCACATGACGAGCGTCGCCAATTCGACGCTGCTGGCCAATTTCGCCCCGGTCTTCGTCGTCTTCGGCGCCTGGCTGCTGTTCGGCGACCGGCCGCGACCGGTGTTCCTCGCCGGTCTCGCCCTGACCGTGGCCGGCGCCGCCTGCCTGATCGGCGAGAGTTTCTCGATCGGAACGCAGAATGCCGCGGGCGACGGCCTCGCCCTCGTCACCGCTTTCTTTTTCGGCACCTATCTTCTCGCCGTGAAGGACCTGCGCGAGCGTCTCGACGCGCCCCGGCTGATGCTCTGGTCGAGCGTCGTCACCGCCGCCGCCCTGCTGCCCCTTGCCCTCGTCACGGGCGAATCGATCCTGCCGACGAGTCTCGAGGGTTTCCTTGTCCTGCTGGGCCTTGCCTGGATCAGCCAGGCCCTGGGCCAGGGCCTGATCGCCGAAGCCTTCGGCCACCTGCCGGCGGGTTTTTCGTCCCTCGTCATCCTGATCGAGCCGCTGTCGGCCGCCATCCTCGGCTGGGTGCTGCTGGGCGAGGCGCTGGGGCCATGGCAGGCACTGGGCGGTGCCCTGATCCTGTTCGGGATTTTCGTCGCGCGGCGGGGCAGCTGAGCATGGCCGGCGACGACCCCCGCCACCTGATGTTCGCCGCCGCCCTGGCCGCCGCCGATGCCGGGGCGGCGACCCTGCGCCATCTGCCGCCGGTGCCCCGGGGCCGTAC
>NZ_JBAQRT010000347.1:0-2726 GCF_049306435.1 Zavarzinia sp. | reverse complement strand
GCGGCGGGGGCCGCCGCCGGGGTCGCGTAATGGTCCGGGAAGGCGTTTCGCTTCGACAGGCGCTCGCCGAGGCTGGCGCAGCTGGCCAGCGCGGCGCTGGCGCAAAGCGCGATGATGACCGTTGTCGTCGCCCGTGACATATCAACCCCCGCCGAAAGTGGTGCTTCTGCAGTGAAACAGCCCGGACCGGCCGTCAAGTCCGAGTTGGACAATCTGTCAGCGATTTCGCGCCGAATTGGCGTGGAGCTGCCATGCGACCCGCACCTCCTCGCGGGTCTCGACGAGGGCGGCCATTGGCCCTAACGTCCGTGACCACGACAAGGCCGGAGCAACCGGCGAGGAGGAGGCTCATGAAAGACTATCTGAAATTCTATATCGACGGCGCCTGGGTCGATCCGGTCGAGCCTCGTGTGCTCGACGTCATCAATCCGGCGACGGAAGAGGCTTTCGCCCGCATCTCCCTCGGCTCGGCGGCGGATGTCGACCGGGCGGCCAAGGCGGCGCGCGCCGCCTTCGAGGGCTACAGCCAGACCACGCGGGAGGAGCGTATCGCCCTTCTCGAGCGGATTCTGGGCGCCTATCAGGCGCGCTATGCCGATTTCGTCGAGGCGATCTCGACCGAGATGGGCGCCCCGGTCTTCCTGTCCAAGGCGGCCCAGGCGGCGACCGGAGTCGCCCATCTCGCCAAGATGATCGAGGTCCTGAAGGATTTCGAATTCGAGGAAGTGCGCGGCACCACCGCCATTTCGAAGGAGCCGGTCGGCGTCTGCGGTTTCATCACGCCGTGGAACTGGCCGATCAACCAGATCGTCTGCAAGGTGGCGCCCGCCCTCGCGGCCGGCTGCACCATCGTGCTGAAGCCGTCCGAGATCGCCCCCGTGAACGCCATGATCTTCGCCGAGGTGCTGCATGAAGCGGGCGTGCCCGCGGGCGTGTTCAACCTCGTGAACGGTGACGGGCCGGGCGTCGGGCAGCCCTTGTCGTCGCATCCCGACATCGACATGGTCTCCTTCACCGGCTCGACCCGGGCGGGTGTCCTCGTCGCCAAGGCGGCGGCCGACACGGTGAAGCGGGTGCATCAGGAGCTGGGCGGCAAGTCGGCCAACATCATCCTGCGCGACGCGGACCTTCAGGCGGCGGTCAGCGGCGGCGTGCGCGGCGTCATGACCAATTCGGGCCAGTCGTGCAACGCGCCGACCCGCATGTTCGTCCCGCGCGAGAAGCAGGGCGAGGCGGTGGAGATCGCCAAGGCGACGGCCGAGCAGATCAAGGTGGGCAATCCCTTCGACAAGGGCGTGACCATGGGCCCCGTCGTCTCGGATGTGCATTTCCGCAAGATCCAGGGCCTGATCGCCAAGGGCATCGAGGAAGGCGCGACCCTCGTCACCGGCGGCCCCGGCCTGCCGGAGGGGCTGAACAAGGGTTATTTCGTGCGGCCGACGGTCTTCGCCGACGTGACCAACAACATGACCATCGCGCGCGAGGAAATCTTCGGTCCCGTCCTCGCCATCCTGCCCTATGACGCCGAGGAAGACGCGATCCGCATGGCCAACGACACGGTTTATGGCCTGTCGGGCTATGTCCAGTCGGGCGATATCGAGCACGCGCGCAAGGTGGCGTCCCGCCTGCGCACCGGCAATGTCCATCTGAATGGCGCCGGTCCCGATTTCGCGGCGCCTTTCGGCGGCTTCAAGCAGTCGGGCAATGGCCGTGAATGGGGCGAATTCGGCCTCGAGGAATTCCTCGAGATCAAGGCCGTGCTGGGCTGGCAGGCCGCCTGACCCCGGGGCTGGCGCCCGTGCTTCCCGGCACGGGCGCCTTTCCGCCGGGTAAGGCCCGGCGTTTCAGGCGCCGGGAAAGCGCCAGACCGAGGTCCGTTTGACCTCGGCGTCTTCGAGGGCGCGGGAGACAGGGATCTCGTAGACCGCCAGCGACTCAAGGCGCTCGCGCGGCAGATAGCTGCGCCCGGGATCGCCGATCAGCACCTGGCGCCCGCCCGCCGCCAGCGCGGCCAGCCAGTCCGTCACCCGGCCGGCCATCGGCTGCTCGTAACAGACATCGCCCGCCAGAACGACATCCGCCTCGATATCGAGGCGGCCGATGACGTCGCTGGAGCTTGTCTCGAGGGTGACACCGTTCAGGCCGGCGTTGAGGGCGATCGCCTCCAGGGCGAAGACATCGATGTCGCTCGCGGTTACCGAGGTAGCCCCCGCCATGCCGGCGGCGATGGCGACGATGCCCGAGCCCGACGCGAAATCGAAGACCCGCCGTCCCGCGACCAGTTCCGGCCGGTCGAGGATATAGCGGGCCAGCGCCTGACCGCCGGCCCAGGCGAAAGCCCAGAACGGCGGCGGCAGGCCGAGGGCGCCCAGATCCTCCTCGGTCTTGTGCCACAATTCGATCGCCTCGGTCGCCAGGTGAAGGCGAAGCTCCGGCGTATGCGGGGGGGCGATCACCACCGTGTTCTCGGCGATGAAGTGGCGTCGGTCTGCGATGGAATCGGAGGTCATGGGGCAGGGTGTGCCCTCGGCGCCCGCGTGGCAAGGGCGCCGCGACCCGGCCCTGTTATGCGGTGCATTACAGGGCCGGGTCTTGATCGTCAGGCGCGGAAGTAACCGCCGCAGGCACCGCAGACGATGTCGATGTAGTAATTGGTGTCGAGGCCGACGGTCCAGCCGACATGGCCGCACCAGGGGCACTGGGTATAGCCGCTGTAGGCGGCCTGA
>NZ_JBAQRT010000346.1:0-11412 GCF_049306435.1 Zavarzinia sp. | reverse complement strand
GAGCAGCGGCTGGCTGTTCGCCGGCACGGTCCAGGTGCAGTGCCGGAGGCCGGTGGCAAGGCCGCCGCTGACGGTCCGCCATTGCCGTGGGCCGCGCTTTTGCAGGCCCAGGGGGACAGCGACCAGCCGGCGGCCGTCGAGGGCGGCCCTCAGCCTTCGCCCGTTTCGCCAGATCGTCAGGGTCTGGACAAGGATACGGGACAGCAGCAACAGCAGCCCGGCCAGGGTGACGGCGAGCGTGGCCGCGCGGTTGCCGAACATGCCGAGCGCCAGGTCCGTGGTCAGATAGGACGGACGGGCCGGGTCCGCGACCACGGTCAAGGGGTAGCTGTCCCGGGGCCAGGCGATGAAGGCGAAGAAGGTTTGCCGGATCAGAGGCGTACCGTCCGGCGCCCGGGCCGATAGCCGGGCCGAACAACTGACCAAGACGGCGCTGTGCCGGCACGAACCGTCGACCAGCCGGCCCTCCCGCGCCGGCATCGCCCGATCGAGCACCAGCGAGTCGGTGGCCAGTTCGGCGCCCAGCAAGTGGCCGGCCAGGATGAGGAGGCCCGATATCGTCAGCCCCCTGAACAACCGCGCGGCGACACTTCGAAAGCCGAGGCCGGGCGGGCGCACCCTGAGCGGACGGGACGGCAAGGCGACAGGCAGGGTCATGGGAAACTCTCCCAAAGCTGTGGTGACCCGGCAGATTATATCTTGAGTAGTGCCGTTCCTCGCAAGACCGGTGCGCGCGGTCTCACAGGCCCGGCGGCCGCGGCGGATGCCACAGGGTCCAGCCGCGATAGAGCGCGAGCAGGCGCAACGTGAGGCACAGCAGGGCGCCGGCCAGCATCGACGGCTGGGCCGGCAGGCCGAGAAAATCGCAGGCGACGACGGCGAAGCCGCCGGCCAGCGCCGCCACCGCGTAGATTTCCGCCTGAAGGACGAGGGGCGTCCGCGTCACCAGCATGTCGCGCAGGATGCCGCCGCCGATGCCGACCACCATGCCAACCGCCGGCGCCATCAGGGGATGAACCCCGAACTCCAGCGCCTTGGCCGCCCCCGCGGCGGTGAAGAGGCCAAGGCCGATGGCGTCGAACAGGCGCACCGGCTTGTCCAGCCGGCCGATCCAGCTCCCGGCGGCGATGGTGAAGACGCCGCCCGACAGGGCGATGGCCGCGTTGTGCCAGCTCGTCAGGGTTTCGGGCGGGGTCGCGCCCAGGAGGATGTCGCGCAAAATGCCGCCAAACAGCGCGGTGACGAAGGCCATCAGCAGCACGCCGAACAGGTCCAGCCGCTCGCGCAGCGCAAGCGCCGCGCCGCTGATCGCGAAGACGAAGATGCCGATCCCGTCGAGGGCGAAGATCAGCCATTGCACGGGCTGATCGAGCGGCGGCAGGGCGTGCATCTCTCTCCTAACGGGTCAGGCTGCGGGCGATGACCATCTGCTGGATCTGGCTGGTGCCTTCATAGATACGGAAGATGCGGACGTCCCGATAGAAGCGCTCGATGCCGTAATCGGCGACATAGCCGGCGCCGCCGAAGATCTGCACCGCGCGGTCGGCGACCCGGCCGACCATTTCCGAGGCGAAATATTTGCAGCAGGCGGCTTCGGTCGAGACGGTCTCGCCCGCGTCGAAGCGGCTGGCGGCGTCGCGCACCATGCATTGGGCGGCATAGATCTCGGTCTTGCAGTCGGCCAGCATGGCCTGAACAAGCTGGAAATCGGCGATGCGCTGGCCGAATTGCCTGCGCTCGGTCGCGTAAGCGATGCTGTCCTCGAGGAGGCGGAGGGCAACGCCGATGCAGACCGAAGAGATGTGCAGCCGTCCCCGGTCCAGCACCTTCATCGCGGTCTTGAAGCCCTTGCCCTCGATCCCGCCGATCAGGTTTTCGGCCGGCACGCGGGCATCCTCGAAGATCACGTCGGCGATCTTGGCGCCCTGCTGGCCCATCTTCTTCTCGGGCTTGCCGATGCGGATGCCCGGCGTGCCCGCTTCGACGACGAAGGCGGAAATGCCGCCCGCGCCCTTGATCGCGGGGTTGGTCCTGGCCATCACGGTGAAAAGGCCGGCGGTCGGCGCGTTGGTGATGTAACGCTTGGTGCCGTTCAGGATATAATGGTCGCCGTCGCGCTTCGCGCTGGTCTTCAGCGCGGCGGCGTCGGAGCCGGCGTCGGGCTCGGTCAGGCAGAAGGACGAGGTGAGTTCGCCGGTCGCCAGCCTGGGCAGATATTTCGCCTTCTGCGCCGCCGTGCCGTCGATGATCAGCCCCTGCGCCCCGATGCCGACATTGGTGCCGAAGGCGGAGCGGAAGGCGGGCGAGGTCTGGCAGAAGGTGAACATCACCTCGATCTCATCGGCCATGGCGAGGCCGAGGCCACCGAATTCCTCGGGGATCGACAGGCCGTAAAGGCCGAGCTCGCGCATCTCGGCCAGGATCTCGGCCGGCACGGCGTCATCCTCGGAAACGCGGGCTTCGTTGGGGCGCAGGCGCTCGCGCACGAAGCGGCCCAGGGTTTCGATGAATTGGGCGCGCGTTTCGCGGTCGATCGCCATGTCTTCCCCCTCCGGTCTCATTTTTCTTGGCCGGGGAGTGAAGCACTTTCCGAAATATCGGGCCAGATGGAATGCGCGGCCGGCGCCGTGCCGAATTGACTCCGCCCGCCGAGGCGTTAAGACGGGGGCCTGCGGACGTGAAGGGTAGGGTGCGATGAAGGTTGGAATCGAGATGGGGGTGCAGTCGAAAGGCGCGCCCGCCCTGCTCGATCTCGAGGAGTTGCTGGCGACCCGCCTGCTCGTGCAGGGCAATTCGGGCTCGGGCAAGTCCCACCTGCTGCGTCGCCTCCTTGAACAGAGCGCGCCTTACGTGCAGCAGGCGGTGATCGATCCGGAAGGCGATTTCGTCACCCTGGCCGAGGAATACGGCCATGTGGTGGTGGAAGCGACGCGCTCGGAAGCCGACCTGACGCGGATCGCGGCACGGGCGCGGCAGCACCGGGTCTCGGTCGTGCTCAGCCTCGAGGGACTGGACGCCGAGGAACAGATGCGCTGCGCCGCAGCCTTTCTCGGCGGGCTGTTCGATGCCGAGCGCGACTATTGGTATCCGATGCTGGTCGTCGTCGACGAGGCCCAGCTCTTCGCCCCCGCCGCCGCCGGCGATGTTTCGGACGAGGCGCGGAAACTCTCCCTCGGGGCCATGGCCAACCTGATGTCGCGCGGGCGAAAGCGCGGCCTCGCCGGCATCATCGCCACCCAGCGCCTGGCCAAGCTGGCCAAAAATGTCGCCGCCGAAGCCTCCAATTTCCTGATGGGCCGCACCTTCCTCGACATCGACATGGCGCGGGCGGGCGATCTCCTCGGCATGGACCGGCGCCAGACGGAAATGTTCCGCGATCTCGGCCGGGGCCATTTCGTCGGCCTTGGCCCCGCCCTGTCGCGGGTGCCGCTGCCAATCCGCATCGGCCCCGTCGTCACCAGCGCGCGCTCGACCAGCCCCATCCTGGTGCCGCTGCCGGAACAGCCGCCGGTCGATGCCCGCGATCTCATTTTCAAGGCGGGCGCGGACGAGCCGCCGGTCTACCGTCCGGCCCCCCGGGCGCCGACCCCGTCACCCACCGCCGATATCCTGCTCGAGCTTTCGCGCAGCCGGCCCAGCCTCGGCCCTCCGCCACCGACCGAGGAGCCGGACGATGGCCTCAGCGACGACGAGCGCAAGGCCGCGCATCAGGACATCATGCGCGACATCCTGGCCGACCGGGATGCCGCCTATCGCACCAATGCCGTGCTCTACCAGGATTTTCTCGTCCGCTGCCGCATCCGCCGGCTGACCGGCGCGCCGCCCGACCTGCCCGCCTTCCGCCGCCTGCTGGCCATGGTGCGGGCGGGGATCGACCCGGACGCGGGAGACGATTCGGCCTCGGCCCGGGCGATCGAGATGGCGTCCCGCCTGACCGAGGATCTGCAGGGCATTTTCCTGCTGCTCGCCCAGGCGGCGATCGCGGGCCAGCCCTGCCCGCCCGATGCGGCCATCGCCCAGGCTTACGGCACCCAGTCGCTGAGCCGGGCGCGGCGCCTGCTGACCTATCTCGAGGAATGCGGCCTCATCATTTGCCGCAATGATTTCAGGGGCCAGCGCGTGGTGGCGGTGCCGGAACTCGGCGTCGAATCCGCGCCGGGCGATGCCGCCGCCCCGGCACGGAAGGCGGGGGCCTGAGCATGGAGCTGATCGCGCATTACCGCGCCATGGCGCGCAACAACGCCTGGTCGAACGAGCGCCTGCTGCGCGCCTGCCTTGCCCTGTCCGACGCGGACTTCACGGCGCCGCGCGTGGGATTCTTTCCGTCGCTGGCGGCGACGCTGAACCATGTCCTGATCGTCGATCTCTATTACGTCGAGGGGCTGGAGACCGGCCTTGCCTCGCGCCGGCATTTCGAAAGCGAGGTGCCCCATCCCCGGGCCGCCGACCTGATCGAGGGCCAGCGCGCCGTCGACCGGCGCCTGATCGCGCTGTGCGATCGTCTGAGCGGCGACGATCTGGCGAAGCCCGTGCTGCTCGATCGCGGGGCAAGGGGCCAGAAGCCCGAGACCCGGGCCACGGTGCTGCCCCATCTCTTCGTCCACCAGATCCATCATCGCGGCCAGGCCCACGCCATGCTGTCGTCGACCCCCGTGGCGCCGCCCCAGCTCGACGAATTCTTTCTCGACGAGGATGGCCCCGCCCTTCGCCGCGACCTCGCCGATTTCGGCCTCTGATCAGGGCAGCGCGAGGCCGGCATTCAGAAGGGTCGGCGGGCGGTAGTCGGCGACATCGCTCCAGCGCAGCCAGACGGACGGGTCGACGGTGATGCCGACGGCCGGATCCCCTTGTGACGCGGCACTGAAACGCCGATAGAACCGTCCGTCGCCATGGGTCCGAAAATCCCGATACCATTTGTAGGTCCCGAAGAAGAACTCTTCATAGGAAGGGGACGGGTGCTGGAGATGGGCCTTGCCGGCGGGGACGACCGGCTTGAGCACGAGGCCGGCGGCCTGCGCCTTTTGTTGCATCCACAGAAGCGCCAGGTCGGAAAGCCGGCAATCGTCGTAGCCCCCGCCGACATTGGCATGGGCGCCGATGAACCAGCGCTGCTCGACCTCCAGATTCTCGGGCTTCTTCTGGCCGTCCGGCGAGGTCCACAGCGCGATGTCATAGGCGGCGCGATGCTCGTCGAGGGCCATGGCGTGATAGGCCCGGGCCACGATCTTCGACAATTCGGTATCGTGCCAGGCATAATGCCCGCCGGCCTTCTCCGTCAGCATGGTGCCGGGGATGCCGAGCGCGCCGACCGTATCCCAGACCCCGAGGAAGTGCACGGGGGGCGCCGGGCCAAAGGCGTCGCGGAACCGGACGCAGGTCGAATCGTCGGGGTGAACGTCCGTGTCGCGGTAGAGTTTCTCGGCGGCGGCCTGCAATTGCAGGGTGTTGATCAGCGGCAGGCCGCATTTGCGCATCAGCCCGACGAGGCTTCGCGCGGTATAGGCGCCCCGGCTGAAGCCGAAGACATAAATCTCGTCGCCGTCGCGATAGCGGCGGGCCAGCCAGTCATAGCCCTGATACATGATCGGGCTGAGGCCATGGCCGGTCGCGCCGCCGATGAAGCGGCCGAATTTTCCCGTGCCGACGCCGGGGCTGTAGAAGAAGCGCTGAGGAATGTCGCCATCGTAATCGGCGATGCTGCCGGCGAGGCGATAGACGTTGGTGCGCGAGACCGGATCATTCCATGTGCCGTCGAACAGCACGATCAGGCGTTGCCGTGATGCCGCCATGGCCAGTCCCCTCCGCGCCCAGGCTATCCATCACGGTAAACAATCCATGGGGGAATTTCGAGGACGATTATCGGATGGGGGGAAATCAGGGCGAGAGCAGGCGGGCGATGGCGAGGCGCATGGCTTTCAGCACGGCGTCCCGGTTGATCGATGGATTGCGGATCGCCCGCAGGGCCAGGCCTTCGTAGATCGCGGCCACCACCTCGACCCGGCCCATCAACTCTTCCCGGTCGGATTCCGCGGTACAGCCGCAGTCGCTGGCGATGGTCTCGGCCAGGGTTTTCCGCATGGCCGCGTCGCTGTCCTGCACCAGGGCGGCGACGCGGGGGTTGCGCGCGGCTTCGGCGGTCACCTCGATGAAGAGCGCGGCGTAATCGGGGTCGCACATGTCGTCGAAGCCATGGTCCGCCTGGTCGACCATGGCGTCGACGAAGGTGCCGTCCGAGTCCTGCAGGCGGCGCATGGCGTCGCGGAATTCCTCGAGATCATCCTCGATGAAGCCGGCGATGATCGCTTCCTTGTTCTCGAAGTAGTGATAGATGTGGCCGACGCTCATCCCCGCTTCCTTGGCCAGGGAGGCCATGGAGGTGGCATGGAAGCCGTTGCGGCGAAAGCAGCGGATCGCCGCATCGATGATCTGGCGCCGCCGCGATTCCGCCCGGCTGTCGCCGCAGTCTTCACCCGCAACCATGATTCCCTTTCGTCGGCCCGTGACCCCGGATCGAGGGGGCGGCCGAAATCCACGCTTGACTTCATGTTAGAATGAACATTCATTCTATACAACATCGCCGTTGAAGCGATGACGGGGGGCGGACCGGATTTGCGGGGACGGAGGCATGGCCTTCGTCCGTTTTCGGATATTACAGGTGCCCGATGCCTATTCATAAGCGCGTTTCCGTGGCGGCGAGTACGCTGGCCCTGAGCGTTTCTCTATTTCTCACCGCCTGCGACCAGCAGCAGGGCCAGCAGGGTGGCGGCATGCCGCCCATGGGGCCGGCCGAGGTCGGTGTCGTCGCCATCGCGCCGTCGCGCGTCGTGCTGACCAGCGAACTCTCGGGCCGGACCGCGGCCTTCCGCGTGGCGGAGATTCGCCCGCAGGTCGACGGCATCATCACCGGACGGCTGTTCGAGGAAGGCGCCGCCGTCAAGGCGGGCGATCCGCTGTACCAGATTGATCCCGCGTCCTATCAGGCGGCGGTCGATTCGGCGCAGGCCGCCCTCGCCCGGGCCGAAGCGGGTGTCGATGTCGCGCGGCTGAACGAGCGGCGCTATGCCGAACTGGTGCGCACCAACGCGACCAGCCGGCAGAATTACGACAATGCGGTCGCCGTCCTGAAGCAGGCGCAGGCGGATGTCGCCTCGGCCAAGGCGTCGCTCGCGGCGGCGCAGATCAACCTCCAGCGGGCGCATATCCTGGCGCCGATCTCCGGCCGCATCGGCCGCTCGTCGGTCACCCAGGGCGCCCTCGTCAACGCCAATCAGGCGACGGCGCTGGCCTCGATCCAGCAACTCGACCCGATCTATGTCGACCTGACCCAGTCCAGCGCGGAAATGCTGCGCCTCAAGGCCGACATGGCCCGGGGCCTTCTGTCCGGGGTCGACGCCGGCAGCGCCAAGGTCACCCTCGTCCTCGAGGATGGCTCGACCTACGATCAGCCGGGCGTGCTCAAGTTCTCGGAAGCGGTGGTGAACGAGAGCACGGGCTCCGTCACCCTGCGCGCCCTGTTCCCCAACAAAGACGAGCGCCTGCTGCCCGGCATGTTCGTGCGCGCCATCGTCGAGGTCGGCGTTGACGAACAGGGCATCCTGGTGCCCCAGCGCGGCGTCACCCGCAGCCCGACCGGCGAAGGTTCCGCCCTCGTCGTCAACGACAAGGGCGAGGCCGAGGCGCGCAAGGTGGTGGCCGATCGCGTCATCGGCGATGCCTGGCTGGTCACGTCGGGAATCGCGGCCGGCGACAAGGTGATTGTCGAGGGCCTGCAGCACGTCCAGCCCGGGATGCCCGTGAAAGCGGTCGCGCCCACGGCCGCGGCCGCGCAGTAACAGGGGCGCTTCATGGCCAATTTCTTCATCGACCGGCCGATTTTCGCCTGGGTGATCGCGATCGTGATCATGCTGGCGGGCGGCCTCGCCATCTTCAGTCTGCCGATCGCGCAATATCCCGCGATCGCGCCGACCACGATTTCCATCTCCTCGACCTATCCCGGCGCCTCGGCGAAGGCGCTGGAGGACTCGGTCACCCAGGTGATCGAACAGAAGATGAAGGGTATCGATCACCTTCGCTACATGTCCTCGACCTCGTCGTCGTCGGGCCTGTCGATCATCACCCTGACCTTCGAATCGGGGACCGATCCCGACATCGCCCAGGTGCAGGTCCAGAACAAGCTGGCGCTCGCGACTCCCACCCTGCCGCAGTCCGTGCAGCAGCAGGGTGTCGTCGTCGCGAAGGCGACCGACAATTTCCTGATGGTCATCGGCCTCGTCGCCGGCGACAGCGGCCAGACCCAGATCGATCTCGCCGATTATATCGGCGCCAACCTCGTCGACCCCCTCAGCCGGGTGAATGGCGTCGGCGACATCCAGGTCTTCGGCAGCCAGTACGCATTGCGTGTCTGGCTCGATCCCGCGCGGCTGAATGCCTTTGGCCTGACCGCCAGCGACGTCACCGCCGCCCTTCAGGCGCAGAACGTGCAGGTTTCGGCCGGCCAGCTGGGCGGCACGCCGCCGGTTCCCGGGCAACAACTGAACGCGACCATCATCGCCCAGTCGCTGCTGACGACGCCGGAGCAATTCTCGGCCATCCTGCTGAAGGGCTCGGGCGAGGGCGCGCGGGTCACCCTCGGCGATGTCGCCAGGGTCGAGGTCGGCGCCGAGAGTTACGACGTCATCGCGCGCTACAATGGCGCGCCGGCCGCGGGCATCGGTCTCAAGCTGGCGGCGGGCGCCAATGCCCTGTCCACGGCGGAAGCGGTGCGGGACAAGATGACCGAGCTTTCGGCCTTCTTCCCCCAGGGCGTCCATGCCGTCTTTCCCTATGACACCACGCCCTTCGTGAAAGTCTCGATCGAGGAAGTGGTGAAGACGCTGATCGAGGCGATCGTCCTCGTCTTCGTCGTCATGTATGTCTTCCTGCAGAATTTCCGGGCGACGCTGATCCCGACCATCGCCGTGCCGGTCGTGCTGCTCGGCACCTTCGGCGTCCTGTTCGCGCTCGGCTATTCGATCAATGTGCTGACCATGTTCGCCATGGTTCTCGCCATCGGTCTTCTCGTCGACGATGCCATCGTCGTCGTCGAGAATGTCGAGCGGGTGATGAGCGAGGAAGGTCTGTCCCCGCGCGATGCCACCCGCAAGTCGATGGGCCAGATCACCGGCGCCCTCGTCGGCATCGCCCTCGTGCTGTCGGCGGTCTTCGTGCCGATGGCCTTCTTCTCGGGCTCCGCCGGCGTCATCTATCGCCAGTTCTCGGTCACCATCGTCTCGGCCATGGTGCTTTCGGTGCTGGTCGCGCTGATCCTGACGCCGGCACTCTGCGCCACCTTGCTGAAGCCCGTGCACAAGGGCGAGGAGCACCGCCACAGCGGTCCCTTCGGCTGGTTCAACCGCGGTTTCGAGGCGGCCAGCCGGGGCTACGAGCGCACGGTCGGCGGGCTTCTGAAGCGGGTGCCGGCGGTCTTCGTCGTCTATCTCGCGATCGTCGTCGGCCTCGGCTTCCTCTTCGTCCGGCTACCCACGTCCTTCCTGCCGGACGAGGACCAGGCGATCCTGTTCAGCCAGGCCCAGCTGCCGGTCGGCGCGACCCAGGAACGCACCATGGAGGTGGTGAAGCAGATCGAGAATCACTTCCTGGTCGATCAGGGCGAAGCGGTGAAATCCATCTTCACCGTCCAGGGCTTCTCCTTCGGCGGTAACGGCCAGAACGTCGCCCTCGCCTTCGTCGGCCTCAAGGACTGGGCCCTGCGCCAGCGTCCCGACCTCGCCGTGCAGGCGGTGGCCGGCCGCGCCATGGGCACCTTCATGGCGATCAAGGACGCTATGGCCTTCGCCTTCGCGCCGCCCGCCGTGATCGAGCTCGGCAATGCCTCGGGCTTCGACCTGCAGCTGAAGGATCTGGCGGGCATCGGTCACGATCGCCTGCTGATGGCGCGCAACATGCTGCTGGGCATGGCCGGGCAGGATCCGCGCCTCGTCGGCGTGCGCCCGAACGGCCAGGAGGACGAGCCCCAGTACCGGATCGACATCGACGTGGTGCGGGCCGGCAGCCTCGGCCTTTCGATCGCCGACATCAACGCGACCCTGTCGACCGCCTGGGGCGGCGCCTATATCAACGACTTCGTCGATCGCGGCCGCATCAAGAAGGTCTATGTCCAGTCCGACGCGCCCTATCGCATGTCGCCGGAGGATCTGAACCGCTGGCATGTCCGCAACGACAAGGGCGAGATGGTGCCCTTCTCGGCCTTCGCGACCACGCGCTGGGACTTCGGCCCGGCCCGGCTGGAGCGCTACAACGGCCAGCCGTCCTTCTCGATCCAGGGCTCGGCGGCGCCGGGTCTGTCGTCGGGCGACGCCATGCTGGCGATGGAGGAGTTGATCGCGAAACTGCCGGCCGGCGTCGGTTACGAATGGACCGGCCTGTCGGATCAGGAGCGGGCCTCGGGCGATCAGGCGCCGATGCTCTACGCGATCTCGATCCTCGTCGTCTTCCTCTGCCTTGCCGCGCTTTACGAGAGCTGGTCGATTCCCTTCTCGGTCATCCTCGTCGTGCCGCTCGGCGTCATCGGCGCCGTCCTCGCGGCCAACATGCGCGGGCTCTCCAATGACATCTTCTTCCAGGTCGGGCTTCTGACCACGGTCGGGCTGTCGGCGAAGAACGCGATCCTGATCGTCGAATTCGCCAAGGAGCAGCAGGAAAAGGGCATGGATCTCGTGGCGGCGACGCTGGAAGCCGTGCGCCTGCGCCTGCGGCCGATCCTGATGACCTCGCTCGCCTTCATCCTCGGCGTGACGCCGCTGGTGCTGGCGAATGGCGCGGGTTCGGGCGGGCAGAACGCCATCGGCACCGGCGTGATGGGCGGCATGATCGCGGCGACCGTGCTCGGCATCTTCTTCGTGCCGGTGTTCTTCGTGATGATCCGCGGCCTGTTCTCGCGGAAGGCCGCGGCCCCGGCGATCCAGCCGGCGGAGTGACGCGAAGGGGCGCCCGTCGCGGCGCCCCTTCCTTTTTCCCCGAGGCCTTTTTCCCGAGGCCTACAGTTTGTTCTTCACGTCGCGCGCGCCGTCCGAGATCGCGTCGCCCGTGTTGCGGATATCGCGGCCGGCACCTTCGATCGTGTTGCAGGCGGCGGTCAGGCCGACCAGGCCGAACAGAACGACGAGCCAGAGCTTCCTCACCATGATCCTTCTCTCCGTTGGGGAATGGGGCGGTCTCAACATGCCATGAAAAAGGGCGGATGCCGACCGGCACCCGCCCCGAATTCAGGGTCCGTTCCGGGCCGATCAGGCGCGGAAGTAACCGCCGCAGGCACCGCAGACGATGTCGATGTAGTAATTGGTGTCGAGGCCGACGGTCCAGCCGACATGGCCGCACCAGGGGCACTGGGTATAGCCGCTGTAGGCGGCCTGA
>NZ_JBAQRT010000345.1:0-13445 GCF_049306435.1 Zavarzinia sp. | reverse complement strand
CCCAGCACCAGAGCTTCGGCGATGATGCCGGTCGCGGCGCCATCGCCGATGGCGGCCAGCGCCCGGCCGAGCCGGGACAGGTCGAAGGCGTCGGCGGCGCCATTGGCCGCGAAGCGGGACAGGATTTCGGCCGCCTGGCGGTGCCGGCCGATGGCGATCAGGGCATCGGCATGGGCGCGCTGGGTCTCGCCATCCTCGGGACTGAAGGCGACCTGCGCCTCGATCAGGCGGAGGCCGAGATCGGACCGGCCGGCAGCCATCTGCTTCAGGCCCTGGGCGAGCAGGGGCCGTTCGCGAATGTTGCGGAACACGAAGGCGAAGTCGGGCCAGCCGGCGGGCCGCATGTTCAGCGTGTCTTCGTCGAGACCATTGGCCTGGGCCAGCTTGGCGTAGAAGGTCGCCTCCGCCAGTTCGCCCGCGATGGCGTAGAGAATGGCCAGACTGTCGGCCGCCAGCGCGCTGCGGGGCGCGGTTTCGAGCGCGTGTTTCAGCGCATCGAGCGCGGTGACGATCTGGTCGCTGGCGAAAGCGATGAAGCCGAGGCCGATCAGGGCGGCGGGGTCGCGGGGATCGTGATCCATCAGCGCTTCGATGCGGACGATGGCCTCCTGATGCTCCTGCTTCTCGATCAGGGGCCGGATTTCGAGGAGGAAGGGGGCAAGGCGCCCGTCGGCCCCCTTGCCCGATCCGGTCGCGGGCATTGACGAATCCGCCATGGTCACCGCCTGCATGAAATTACACCGAATGGTTGATGCCGCCGCCGGCCGCGGCCGGGGGGGTGGGCGTGTTGGGGAGAACCGCGCCCTCGGTCGGGTTCGCCAGCAGACCGGCCGCGATCTCGCGATTGATGCGGATCAGGATGTCCAGCTTCTGGGGCTGGGGATCGGCCAGGATGCCCACCGTGTGGCGATCGATGAAATTCGCCAGCGACAGGACATTGGACTTCAGGTCGACGGGCATCGGCGAATCGGGCGAGGCGACGCCGGCCTGGAAGATGGTCCACAGGCGCCAGTTGCGGCGGACGGCATCCATGAAGGCTTCTGCATTGTCGGGCGAGCGCTGGGCTTCCGCCAGACGGCGCGCGGCCTCGGTCAGCGCCCAGCCCTCGGTGCGCCGTGGATCGCCGGAAGGCGGGGCCTTGTTATAGGCGGGACGACGCTGGGTCGGATACATGATCGAGAACCTCCTTCTCGTGGACGAGCAGCTTCTTCGCGCTGCGCAGGGCCTGATAGACCGCGCCCGTCGCCAAATGCTTGTTGATGGTGTCGATGATGGCGGCGCCGCTGGGGGCCGCCGCCGCGTAGTCGGCGAGAAACGCATCGGCGGCCTTGCGGTAGTCGGCCGCGCGGTCGGGGAACAGGTACAGGCACTGCAGGACGTAGTAGATGCGCGTCGCGGGGGTGATGGCGTCATCCTGGGTCAGGATGTCCTTGCCGCGCAGGATTTGGGCCTGATTGAGGACCGTGATCGTGGCATGGCCGCCCGCATTGGCGAGAACGGCGCCATTGACGATGATCTTTTCTTCAGGGGCGAGCGTGATCTTCAGGGGCACGCCGGGGACTCCGTGGCTGGTTCGTCCCCGAGAGTGGCGCTGTTTCCTTAATTCGAGGTAAAGCGATCAGCGACTCCACCCGACATGAGAAAGGGGCGGCTGATGCCGCCCCTTTCCGGTATTGCCTGCCTGCGCCGCGATTACTGGAGCAGCGAGAGGACGTTCTGTTCGCTCTGGCCGGCGAAGCTCAGGGCCTTGAGGGCGAGCTGCTGGCGGGTCTGCAGGGCGACCAGGTTGGCGCCTTCCTCGTTCAGGTCGGCGAGGGTCAGCTTGTCCGCGCCTTCCGTCAGCGAGTTGGAGTAGTTCTCGCTGAAGTCCGCGCGGGTCTGCAGCAGGGTGATGTTCGAGCCGAGCGAGGAGGCCGTCGCGCGAACCGACGAGATCGCGCCATCGAGGCTTTCGGTGATGTCGTCGATCGTGGTGATCAGCTTGCTGGCCGCGATGTTCGAGAAACCGGCGGCGGCACCGGCGGAACCAGCGCCGGTCAGGAACGCGGCGAAGATGTCCGAACCCTTGGCATCGGCGGCGGTGGCGACGGTGATCAGGGCGCCGGCGCGAAGGTCGCGGCTGTTGATCGTCACCTGGGCCGAGGTGACTTCCGAGAAGCGGACGGTCAGGCTCTGGGTGGTCGAATTGACGAGGTTGGTGCCCTGGTAGGACGTGTCGCCCAGCAGCGAATTCAGCTGGTTGAGCAGGTCGGAGAACTGGGTCGACAAATCGGCCTTGGTGGTATCGTCAGCCGTCTTGGCCGAGATCGCGACACCCTTGATCTGCTTCAGCAGGGTTTCCGCCGACTGGGTCGCGTTCACGGCGGCCTTCAGCGAGGAAATGCCCTGATCGATGTCGCCCTTGCGAGTGGTCAGGTCGGACGCCCGGTCGCTCAGCGACTTGGCGGCGAAATAGGCGGTCGCGTCATCGATCGCACTGGACACCTTCAGGCCCGTCGACAGACGGTTCTGGGTGCGGTTGGCGAGATCGGTGGTCTCGTTCAGCGAGAGGAGGTTGGAGCGCGAGGTCGCGGTGAGCTTGATGTCAGCCATGGGTCTGGTCCTTCTGGTCCAATGTGATGAAGCCCTTCTGGGCCTCGGTGAAAGCGTTGCAGGGATCGTGCCAAATTGGGTGCATCTTGGAGACCGGCGGATTTGCTGGAGGACGTGTCGGCTCCGGTTCCGAGGCGGCGGCATTTTTTGCCCGTTCTGGTGGGAAAAAACTGCCGGGTAGGCAGGAATTGCCGGGCAATTCCTGCCCGTTCGTCAGGCTTCGGCGCGAATGGCCATGGCGGCGGGCGCGGCATGGGCGGTCCGCAGCGCGGCGCCGGGGCCATAGCCCAGAACCGGACGGGCCTTTTCCGCCACCGCTTCGGCGACACTGCGAACCAGGCGGTCGGTGACCGTGCGGGCGGCGGCGACGCGGACCGTGTGCAGGCTCATCGCCTCGCGCAGGCGCTGCGTCGGGTCCCGCAGCCGGGCGCGGGCCATCGGGTCGGCGGCGACCACGGCGCCGCCCCCCATCAGAGCGATCTGGCGTTCGTAGGCGCCGACGACCTGCAGCTTGCGCTCGATCTGGCCCTTCAGGCGCGAGAATTGACGGGCGGCGATCGTCTCGCATTCGTCCTCGATGGCCCTGGCCAGGCGTTCGGTCAGGCTGGCCATGGTTTCGATGGCGGCGGCGGACAAGTCCATGGGCATGGGGCCACGGGGGGGGCTACTGGGCATGGGCGGGCTCCTCGGTGACGAGCAGGGAACGGATCAGCATGTCGGACAGGCCGATGCCGCCGCGGGCGGCGACGGACTTGCCGAATTCCTGGATCAGGAAGCCGCGGAAGGCGGATTCGCCGGCGCCGCCATCGAAGGGGCCATCGCTTTTCAGACCCTCGAACATCGGGCTGATCATCTGCGACATGACCATGGCCTCGAAATCCTCGGCTTGCGCCTTCAGCCGGGGCGAGACCGGCGGCAGCGGGCGGTCGGTCGGATAGGCGTAGCGGACGGGCGCGGCGGCGGCGGTCATCACATTACCTCGATATCGGCCTGGAGGGCGCCGGCGGCCTTGATCGCCTGCAGGATGGAGATGAGGTCGCGCGGACCAAGGCCAAGGCCGTTCAGCCCGTTGACCAAATCCTGCAGGCTGACACCCGATTCCATCATGACGACGCGCTGTTCCTGGCCCTCGTCGACCTGGACATCGGTGCGCGGCACGACGGTGGTCCGACCGCCCGAGAAGGGGGCGGGCTGCGAGACCTGCGGCGCTTCCGAGATGCGGACGGTCAGGTTGCCTTGCGCGATGGCGACGGTGGAAACCCGGACATCGGCGCCGATGACGATGGTGCCGGAGGCTTCGTCGATGACGATGCGCGCGGGCTGATCCGGCGTCACCTTCAACTGTTCGATCTGGGTGACATAGGAAACGATGTCGGCGCGATACTGGGGCGGCACCTGGATTTCCACGGTCGAGGTATCGAGCGCGCGGGCCTGGCCCTTCAATTGCCGGACGACCGCCTCGGCGATGCGCCGGGCCGTGGTGAAATCGGGATTGCGCAGGGAAAGGCGGATGCTGGGCTCGGTGCCGAAGGCATAGGCGACCTCGCGCTCGACCACCGCGCCATTGGCGATGCGGGCCGAGGTGGGTACGCCCTTGATCACCGAGGTGGCGGCGCCCTGCGCCTTGAAGCCGCTGACCGAGACCGAGCCTTGCGCGACGGCATAGACTTCGCCATCGGCGCCCAGCAACGGGGTCACGAGCAGCGTGCCGCCCTGCAGGCTCTTGGCGTCGCCAAGGGCCGAAACCGTGACATCGACGCGGCTGCCGGTGCGGCTGAAGGGGGGCAGTTCGGCGGTCACCATGACCGCGGCGACATTCTTCGTCTTCAGGTCGGTGTCGCGGGTATTGACGCCGAGACGCTCGAGCATCGCCTCGAGGCTCTGTTTGGTGAAGGGCGAGTTGCGCAGGGAATCGCCCGAGCCGTCGAGACCGACCACGAGGCCGTAGCCGACCAGCATGTTTTCGCGAACGCCCTGGATGTCGGCGATGTCCTTGATGCGCGAGGCCGCGGCCCCGGCCGGGGCCGCGGTGCCGAATACCACGGTCGCGAGGACCGCGAAGGCAATCAGGACATGTCGCATGGGTTCTTCTCTCGCAAGGGGCGGCTTCTCCGCCTGGCTGTCCGTGTTGCGAAAGCCGTGCCAAGAAAGGGGCCTTGCCAAATCAAGGACTTGGCGTGACCTTGGGTGGGCAAGCCCTGCCGCGGCGGCAAGATTTGCCGGTTTGGCCGGGGTGCCTTCAGGGCTTGTTAACGCTGGGGACGCGATGATGGCGGACCAGCAAGGGATCCAGGCGCCGGTATGAAGATTGATGGCAGCGGCAGAATCGGTGGTCCGGCGGCGCCCGGCGCCCGGCGCGGCGCGCGCCCGGGCGATGGCGGCTTCAAGCTCGGCGAGACCGAGGAGACGGCGGCAGGTAGCGGCCTGTCCGGCGCGGGGCCCGTCGGCGGCGTGGGCGCGCTCTTTGCCCTGCAGGAAGTCGACGCCGATGGCGAGCGGCGCCGGGCGGCCAAGCGTGGCAACGACCTTCTCGACCGGCTGGACGAGCTGAAGATGGGGCTTTTGTTCGGTCATTTCCCCAAGGAAAAACTGCAGAATCTTCTCGCCATGGTGCGCGGCCGGCAGGAGAAGATCGAGGATCCGCGACTCGCGGGCGTATTGGCCGACATCGAATTGCGGGCCGAAGTCGAGCTGGCCAAGCTCGGCTTTTGACGCCGCCATCGGCGCCCTCGTCGCGATTCGGCTCTAAATCTCTGGAAATGCTCGGTTTTTGTTCGGAAAGCCGGGCTTGAACACGAGGCGGTCGCTGTTATACTCCGCCCGCCTTGCGGCATAGCATCGTGCATGAGGGATGGCATGGGAGCAGAGTTGCCGCCGGATTATCATCCGAGCGAAGACGAAGAGTTCATGAACCCGCGCCAGCGTGAGTACTTCAGGCGCAAACTCGTGGCTTGGCGTGAAGAAATCCTGCGGGAAAGCCAGGAAACCTTGCTGCACCTGCAGGAAGATACGGTGGCCGAACCCGATCTCGCGGATCGGGCCTCGGCTGAATCGGAGCGGGCGCTGGAGTTGCGGACCCGCGATCGTCAGCGAAAATTGATCGGCAAGATCGATGCCGCCCTGCGCCGCATCGAAGACGGCAATTACGGCTATTGCGAGGAGACGGGCGATCCGATCACCTTGCGTCGCCTTGATGCCAGGCCGATCGCCACGCTGTCGATCGAGGCGCAGGAGCGGCATGAACGCCGCGAACGCACCTATCGGGACGACTGATCCGGCGACAACGGGGAACAGATGACGGGCGCCTTTCTTGTCGAAAGGCGCCCGTCTTTGTTTCAGACGAAGAGGAAATCCGAAGCGTCGATGTCGGCCACCGCGACGCCGCGCAGGATGATCATGTCGCCGTCCCCGAAATCGATCACGGCACGGTTGCCCTGACCCGTGATGGTCAGGGCGTCGAAATCGGCGGCCAGGGTGCTGGCGACGCGGATCACATCGTGGCCATCCGCGAAGCGGGCGACGGTATCGCGGCCGAAACCCGCGTCATCGAAGACGAAAACATCATTGCCGCCGCCGCCGATCAGCAGGTCGTCGCCGGCCGCGCCGTTCAGCACGTCGTCGCCGAGCCGGGCCGAAATGCGGTCGGCGCCCGCCGTCCCGGTGATCTCGACGCCGCCGCCGGCCGTGCTGCGGGAGGCGATGGTCATGCCGTCGGCGAGCAGGCTGAAATCGGTGCTCACGCCATCGCCGACGACACCCCGTTCGAGCCCCGCCACGCCGCCCGCCGCGAATGAGAGATTCGCGTTGACGATCAGCGTGTCGTTGCCGGTGCCGCCGTCGATGAGGGCGGCGAGACCGTCGATCGTGATGACATCGGCGCCGGCACCGCCCAGCAGCGTGTCGCCGGTTCCGCCGATGATCCGGTCGGCGCCGCCGCCGCCCGACAGCGTGTTGACGGCGCCGTCGCCGATCAGGGTGTCGGCATGATCCGTGCCCGCGACGGTCTGGAAATTGGCGATGCCATCGGTGCCGCTGGCGCGACCGCTGGCGAGGCTGACGAGGACGCCGGTGGTCCAGCCGTCGTAGACGAGGCTGTTGGTGCCGATGCCGCCGTCGGACAGGCCGGTGATCGACGAGGTTTCGCCGAGGGTCAGGGTATTGTCGCCCGAACCGAACAGGATCGCCGTGCCGTTGCCGCCGGTGATCGTGCCGTTGTTGGTGATCGTGTCGGCGAAGGTGCCGACCAGCTTGATGGCTTCGAGACTGGTGCCCTCGATCGTGCCGTCGTTGACGATGGTGGTCAGATAGGGCGCGTTCCCGCGCGAACTGTCGTCGACGAGAATGCCGAGGCCGGCACCGATGATGGTGGCGCCACTGTGATTGGTCACGCTGCCGCCGCCGATGGCGATGCCTTCGCTGGTGTTGGCGAAGCCGTCCGAGCCATGGCCGCCGGCGCCCGTGCCCTCGATCCGGCCATAGTTGACGATGGTCGCCTCGAAGTCGAAATCGATGCCGTCGCCATCGCCGTCCGGTGTGCCGTCGGGCGTGCCACCCGCGCCGTCGCCATTCTGGTCGGAGGCGGGGTCATTGCTGAAGGCGCCGGTGATCGTGCCATGGTTGGTGACGCTGCCCGAGCCATCCGAGCCGACACCCGAGCCGTTACGACCGGTGATCGAGGCCCCGGTTTCGTTGATCACCGTGATGAAGCCGGCGACGCCATTGTCACCCGCGTTCACACCATGGCGGTCGGCGGAGATGCTGCCCCCGGTCTCGTTGGTCAGGCTGCCGCCGAAGGCGCGGAAGTCGACGCCATCGGTGCTGGCGGTGAAGCCCGCGTCGGTGCCGCCGTTGATCGTGCCGCTGTTGGTGACCGCCGCGCCCGAGCCGGCGCGGATGGCGTCATTGGAGCCCGACTGGATCGTGCCCGTGTTGCCGATGGTGACCGTCACGCCCTCCGCCGAGGCGAAGTCGACGGCCTGGCCGGTGCCGGACGTGATGGTGCCGCCATTGGTGAGGGTGATGCTGCCCGAGGTGATGGACGACTGGATCTGCAGCGCGTCGTCGGTCGACTGGATCAGGCCGCCGGACTGGTTGGTGATCGACGCGGTGAAGCTGGCGCCGACGCCGGACTCGATGCGGATGGCGCGGCCCCCGGCCGTGTTCTCGATCGTGCCGCTATTGTCGATGACACCGTTCGTCGTCGCCCCGGTGAAACGCACCGACTGGGCATTGGCCGAGACCGAGATAGCGCCGGTCGCCTCGACCGTCAGATTGTCGACGGCGGTGTCGTTCATGTCGAGGCGCGTGGTGCGCGTGGTGCTGGCGGCGATCGTCAGGCTGGTCATCCGTGTTCCCCTGCGGTCCTGAAATGAGGATTTGGGGGCTGGCTAGCACACGGATGGCGGAAGAATTCTGTCGGTTCGGTGACGGTTGAAAGACGGGGCGCCTTCGGTTACCGAGGGCGCCCCATCAGGATCGGAAGGGCAGGATCAGAAAGGCAGGATGGCGTCGAGCACCTGCTGGCCATAGCGCGGCTGCTGCATGTCGGTGATCTGGCCGCGGCCGCCGTAGGAAATGCGGGCTTCGGCGATCTGGGTGTGCTTGATCGTGTTGGCGGCGGTGATGTCCGACGGGCGGACGATGCCGGCGATCAGCAGTTCGCGCACCTCGTGGTTCACGCGGACTTCCTGGCGGCCCTGGATCACCAGATTGCCGTTGGGCAGGATCTGGGTGACGACGGCGGCGATGGTCATCTTCACCGCTTCCGAGCGTTTGATCGTGCCATTGCCGGTCGAACTGGTGCCCGAATTCAGGTCGACGGCGCCGCTGGGCGAATATTCGGCCGGCAATGCCGCGCCGACGACCGTGCTCTCGAGGCCGAAGAGCCCGCCAAGGCCGAGGTTTTCCTTGGAATCCCGGGTCCTCTCGGTCTGGTTCTGGACATCGGCTTCTTCGTCGATATTGATCGCGACGGTCAGGATGTCGCCGACCCGGGCCGCCCGGTTGTCCTTGAAGAAGGCGCGCGAGCCCTGCTGCCACAGGCTGGCCGACGAACCGGCCAGGGCGCCGTCATTCGGCATGGGCAGGCTGACCGGCGTATAGCCCGGGGCCGCGGTCGGGTTCTGGATCGCCGTCAGCGGCGGGGCTTCGCCGATGCGGCTCATGCGCTCCTGAAAGCCGGCGCAGGCACCAAGGCTGCAGGCGGCGGCGACGACAAGGGCGAGGCGGATGAAGCGGTTCATGGTCCTTGGCCTTCTGGCTGGTCGTTTCACGTTACATCACGGGCTGGGCGGCGACGGGCACCACGGCTTCGCCCGCGCCGCTGACCACGGCCTGGACGACGCGGTTGGAGGTCAGGTTCATGACGCGGATCACTTCGCCCATGGCGCCCTGTTCGATCGCCTTCGCCGTCGTCGACAGCTCGATGCCCGGCATCGAGACGCGGACGGTCAAAAGGCTGCCCTTGTTGACGAGGATCGGCCGGCGCACTTCCGACAGGGACACGGGGCGGCCGGCGCGCAGGGGCTTGCGCGCCGCCATGCCGACCAGCTGATCGGCGCTTTCGGCCGTGTTGGCCGGCAGCGCCGTCGCGATGGCGCCATCCGTCAGGTCGTCGGCGTTCAGCACCTCGCCGGTGGCGATGTCGCGCAGCAGGACGGGAACGATGGTGCCCGCGTCTTCCGCCCGGACCGGAATGGCAAGGCCGAAGGCGAGAAGCCACAGCATCATGCCGATGGCGAAGCGGATCATGGCGGCTCTCCTTCAGCGGATCTGGGTGATCGTCTGCAGCATCTCGTCGGATGCCGTGATCACCTTGGAGTTGAGTTCATAGGCGCGCTGGGCCGAGATCAGATTGGTGATCTCCTGCACCGGATTGACGTTGGCGGCCTCGACATAGCCCTGCAGCAGGGTGCCGAAACCCTCGTCGCCCGGCAGGCCGACGGTGGCGGTGCCGGATGCCGGGGTTTCGGTGAACAGGTTGTCGCCGGTGGCGGCGAGCCCGGCGGGATTGATGAAGGTCGCCAGATCGAGCTGGCCGACCACCTGGGGATCGACCTGACCGGGCAGGGTCACCGCGACCTCGCCGGTCGCCGAGATCGCGACATCGGTCGCGTTCTGCGGAATGACGATGCCGGGCTGCACGGTATAGCCGTCCTGGGTGACGATCTGGCCGTCGCCGTTCAGCTGGAAGGCGCCGGCCCGCGTATAGGCCTCGGTGCCGTTCGGCATCAGGATGCGGAAATAGCCACGGCCCTGGACCCCGAGATCATAGGTATTGTCGGTCGAGGTCATGTTGCCCTGACCCATGATGCGATAGACGGAGCCCGTCTTCACACCGGTGCCGAGCTGAACGCCGCTGGGGATGACCGTGCCGGCATCGGACGAGGTCGTGCCCATGCGCTTGATGTTCTCGTAAAGCAGGTCCTGGAACTCGGCGCGCTGACGCTTGAAGCCGGTCGTCGACATGTTGGCGAGATTGTTCGAGATGACTTCGACATTCAGCTGCTGGGCCAACATGCCGGTCGCGCCGATGGAAAGGCTGCGCATGGGGATCTCCTTGCCTTAGCTCTGCTGGACCTTGCCCAGCCGCTGGATGGCCGTGCGTTGCAGGTCGTGATCTTCCGAAAGCAGGTTCTGCATGGTCTGGTAACGGCGCTGCAGCTCGATCATCCGGGTGATTTCGATGACGGGCTGGACGTTCGAGCCCTCGAGCATTCCCTGCACCACCTGGGTCTCGCCATCGGCGGGGGTGGCGGTCACGCCGGCCGGGGCTTCGAACAGGCTCTCCCCCACGGCCTTCAGGCCCTGCTCCTTGTCGAAACTGAACATGCCGACCTTGCCCAGCAGCGTGTCGCCCTGGGCGATGGTGCCGTCGCCGCTGATCACCGGGGTGCCGAGGTTCGGGTCGTCCACCGTGATCTCGGCGCCGCCGTCGTCCAGCAGGGGATAGCCCTCGCGGGTCGTCATCCGGCCGGTGGGGTCGAGGGTGAAATGGCCGTTGCGCGTGTAGCGGATGCCGTCCGGCGTCTGCACCGACATGAAGCCTTCGCCGTTGATGGCGAGGTCGAACGGATTGTCGGTCGGGGTCATCACGCCGGGGCGGCTGTCGCGAGCGACGCCATAATCGAGAACGAAGGAGACCGGCTGCTGGGGCCCCGCGTTCATCACATATTCCTGGAAGACCGGACGGACGGCGCGGAAGGCGGTCGTGTTCAGATTCGCGATATTATTCGCGACCAGGTCCATCTGGCGCTCGAGCACCATCTGTTGCGACAGGCCGACATAAAGCGCGTTATCCATGGTTTCCGGTCTCCTTTCCACCGCCGTCGCCTCGAAGGCTCGCGGTCGAAGAGATATGTGCAGATCGCGTGCCAAGTGCGAAAGCGGCGGAAATCAAGGGATTTCGACCAAGGCCGGGGGAGGTGCCGGAGAGTCCGGGGGTCAGCTTTACCCGGCAGAAGTTGCCGGGGCGGGCCGCGATCACAACCGCTTGTTAAGGAAGATGCCTGTAAATTCTCCGTCGACCAGAAGGCTTTTCCGGAGTTTGGCCCCACGATGGCAAGCAATGCGGCATCTCAGCAGGATCTAGACGCGCTGGTCAGCGGCCTCCCTGCGGGCGAGGCCGGGGCGAATGGCGAGGGCGGCAAGGCGAGGAAGGGCGGCAAGCTGAAGCTGCTGCTGATCGCGTTGCCGGTTCTCCTGCTCCTCGGCGGGGCCGGGGCCTATTTCGCCGGATTGCTCGATCCCCTGCTGGGCAAGGGCACGGAAGAAGGCGCGGCCGAAGGCGGTCATGGCGAAGGCGCCGCGGCCGGCGAGAAGGGCGGCGAAGCCCATGCCGATCCGATCTTCTACGACATGCCGGACATGCTGGTGAACCTTCACACCACCGGCAACAGGGCGGCTTATCTGAAGATCAAGCTGTCGCTGCAATTCGGCGACCCGGCGGTGACCGCCGTCCTGCAGAAGGTGCAGCCCCGCCTGATCGACAGTTTCCAGATCTATCTGCGCGAACTCCGGCTCGAGGACCTCGAAGGTTCGGCCGGGCTGATGCGCCTGAAGGAAGAATTGCTGGCGCGGGCGAATCAGATGATGGCGCCCGCCGCGATCGACGACGTCCTGTTCAAGGAAATGCTGGTGCAGTGATGGCGAACGAGACCGAAACCGGCGCCCCTGTCGACGAAGACGCGCTCGCGGCGGAATGGGCCGCCATGGCGGGCGGCGACGAGGCCGAAGGGAACGAGTCCGGCGCCGAAGCCGCGCCGGGCGAGGGGGAAGAGGGTTTCGAGGATGCCGCGCTCGCCGGCCAGTCCGGCCGCGCCCTCAGCCAGGACGAGATCGACAGCCTGCTCGGCTTCGATTCGGTCGACAGCGCGGGCGGGGCCCAGACCGGCATCCGCTCCATCATCAATTCCTCGCTGGTCTCCTATGGCCGGCTACCGATGCTCGAGATCGTCTTCGACCGGCTGGTGCGGCTGCTCTCGACCTCGATGCGCAATTTCACCTCGGACAATGTCGAGGTGACGCTGGACAACATCACCTCGATCCGTTTCGGCGAATATCTGAACTCGATCCCGCTGCCGGCGATCCTGACCGTGTTCCGCGCCGTCGAATGGGACAATTTCGGTCTGCTGACGGTCGAGTCCAACCTGATCTATTCGATCGTCGACGTACTGCTGGGCGGGCGCAAGGGCACCACGGCCATGCGTATCGAAGGCCGCCCCTACACGACGATCGAGCGTAACCTGGTCGAGCGCATGGTCCAGGTCGTGCTGAAGGACATGAAGACGGCTTTCGAGCCGTTGACCCCGGTCGATTTCACCTTCGAGCGGCTGGAGGTCAATCCGCGCTTCGCCACCATCGCCCGCGACGCCAATGCCGCCATCCTCGTCCGCCTGCGCGTCGACATGGAAGATCGCGGCGGCCGCATGGAGCTGGTGCTGCCCTATGCCACCATCGAGCCGGTGCGCGAATTGCTGCTGCAGATGTTCATGGGCGAGAAATTCGGCCGCGACACCATCTGGGAAAGCCATCTCGCCAGCGAACTCTGGGCGACCGAAGTCCAGATCGACGCGGTGCTGGACGAGCAGATGATGAACCTCGGCGATGTCATGCATCTGCAGGTCGGGCAGACCATCATGCTGAACTGCGGTCCCGATTCGCCGATCGAGCTGAAATGCGGCGGAATGCCGATGCTGCGCGGACGCATGGGGCGCGTCGGCAACATGGTCGCCGTCAAGGTGGAGCAATCGCTGATGAAAACCGGCAAGCAGGGCGGGGACAAGCCATGAGCACCATCGGATTGATCATGGATCTGGGCCTCGCCGGCCTGCTGGTGGCCACGATCGTTCTGGCCGTCCGCCTGCACCGGAAGCTGGAAGGACTGAAGGGTGGCCACGATGAATTGCGCCTTCTGGTCGAGGGGCTGAACGAGGCGACGCGCCGGGCCCAGGCCGGCATCATCGAGTTGCGCATGGCCGCCGAGGCGTCGGCGGCGCGGCTCGGGAATCAGATCGAGGCGGCCCGCAAGTCGAGCGACGAACTCTCGCTGCTGGTCGCTTCCGCCAACAATCTCGCCGACCGTCTGGTCCGGGCCGGCTCGGGCGGCCGACCGGCCGATTCCGCCAGCCGGGCCGGTGCCGCTTCCGATCAGGGCATCCTGCGCGCCCTGAAGGATGTGCGATGAGCACGCCCTGGCACCGGCGGGTGACGCTTCTGCCCCTGGTCGCGGGGGCCGCCGCCGCCACGCTCGCGCTTCGCCTGCCCGATCTGGCGGAAGCGGTGACAACGGCCTTGCCGATCGCCGCCAATGTCGCCGTCGCCGCCGAAACGGCCGCGCCGCCCGCGCCCGCCAC
>NZ_JBAQRT010000344.1:0-16007 GCF_049306435.1 Zavarzinia sp. | reverse complement strand
CCGCAGAACAGCTGGTTCATCACGGCGATCAGCGGCCGCGCCCGCTCGTCCGACAGCTGGTAGATCACCGATTTCGCCTCGCGCCGGCCGATGACGATGCCGGCTTCGCGCAGGATGCCCAGCTGTTGCGACAGGGTCGGCTGGCGAATGCCGAGCTGGGTCTCCAGTTCACCGACCGAGGCCTCGCCGTCCAGCAGATGGCAGACGATCATCAGCCGGTTGGCGTTGGCGAGAACCTTCAGGAACTCCGCCGCGCTGTCGGCCATGGGCAGCAGTTCATCGCCCTTGCGCCCGCCGCTCATCACCCGCGCCCCTTGCGGCCGCGCGGCGCCGGCTCGGGCACCACGGCGGCGCCGTAATACCAGTCGCGGCTGTCGGGCTGGGCCTTGCGCAGCCGTGCCTCGTCAAGCCCGACCGGCGGCGGCGCCAGCACGGAATCACCCTCGCGCCAGTCGGCGGGCACGGAACATTCGCTGCCCGATGCCGCCTGCAGGGCGGCGACGAGACGCAGCAGTTCATCGACCGAACGGCCAACCGCCATCGGGTAATACTGGATCGCCTGGACGACCCCGGCCGGATCGATGACGAAGACGGCGCGGATCGTCGCCGTCGTCGCCGCCCCGGGATGAACCATGCCGAAGGCACGGGAAATCACCAGCGAGACATCCTCGACGATGGGAAAGTCCACGGTTACACCGAATTTTTCCTCGATCGCCAGCACCCAGGCGATATGGGCGAACAGACTGTCGACCGAAAGGGCGACGAGTTCGCAGCCAAGGCGCTTGAAACGCTCGGCGGACCTCGCGAGGGCGACGAATTCCGAGGTGCAGACCGGGGTGAAATCGGCGGGATGGGACATCAGCACCAGCCAGCGGCCGCGATAATCCGACAGCGTCAGCGGCCCCCTGGTGGAACGAGCCTGGAAATCCGGGGCCAGTTCGCCGATCAGCGGCAAGCGATCGCAAATATCCTGCGGGGCAATGGGCGGTTCGGGCTGACCCGTCACGATGGTCGGAACTCCGGGAAGAGGTATATCGGAGTTATAGGCCCCCCGGCCCTTCAATTTCAATATTCGTTAAGTGATTAACCGACGGCGCCGCCCTTTGGGGGCAGGGGCGGATGGCGGCGCCGTCGTCCCGCCCTACTCACACATGTCCTCGAGGGCTTCGCGGTCCTCGATGACGATGGTGCGGGATTGGGGGATGGAGATGAGGCCGTCGGCCTGCAACTGGCTCAGGGTGCGCGACACGGTCTCGATGGTCAGGCTCAGGTAGTCGGCCATGTCCTGCCGGCTCATGGGCAGGTCCAGCCGCCGGTCGGCGTCCGCCCGCTCGACCATGTCGAGAAGGAAGCCGGCGACCCGTTCGCAGGCGCTCTTGTGGCTGAGCATGGCGACATGCTCCTGGCTGCGCTGCAGGCCCTGGACGGCGAGGCGGAACAGGGTCGTCGCGACATCGCCCTGGCGGGCCGCCGCCTCGTTCAGATGGGCGCGGCGAACGACGAGGATGGTGGCGCCGCCGAGGGCTTCGGCCGAGGCGCGGTGAGCGGCCCCCGCCTCCATGCCGAAATATTCACCGGCGAGGTGGAAGCCTTCGATCTGCCGGCGGCCATCGCGCAGGATGCGGTAGGTACGGACCCAGCCCGAGATCACCTTGTAGAGGCAATCCGCCTTCTCGCCCTGGCCGAAGATCTCGGCGCCCTTGGTGAAATGCATCAGCTGGCCGCCGTCGAGCGGCAGGTCGTCGTCGGTGACGACCGAGGTCTGCGGAAAGACCGCGAGGACGGCCGGGACGGTGTTCGGGGCGGTAAGGATCTGGCTGGTGGCGAACATCGGCGATTCCCTTTGGCTGTTGAGGAAAAGCTACCTGTCCGCGCGGCCGCGGGACATTCCGGGCGGGCGCATAAGGGGAACTACGTATGCCCCGTCATTGTTCTGGATCAATGGCAGGTCTGGCCTGATCTGTTGTCATATCCCCATGGATACCGCCGCTCTCACAAGCCGGGGCACCCCCATGCCCAATGACGCAAGGCCCAGGATCGTTGTCATCGAGGATGATGCCGCCCTCCTTGACGCCCTGTCCTTCGCGCTTGAGACCGAAGGCTACGCCACCCGCACCTACATGTCGGAAGCGGCGGTGCTGGCGGACGGCGAACTGGATCAGGTCCGCTGCTTCGTGATCGATTTCATGCTGGCCCCGATCGACGGCCTTGAGCTTCTGGCGGAATTGCGCCGACGCGGCGCCATCGCCCCCGCCATCCTGATCACCACCGAACCCGATGCGCGCTGCCGCCGCCGCGCGCGCCTGATGGGCGCCGCCATCGTCGAGAAACCGCTGATGACCGATGCCCTCAGTCAGAAGATCCGGTCGCTGATCTAGGCTTGCGGCGGCGCTGACCGGTAGCCTTCGGCTTGGCCGTCGGAACGTCCTTCGGGGCGACCCGGACCTGAAGGTGACCGCCTTCGGTCTGGCCGATCTCGAACGCATCGATGCTGCGCACGAGATCGCTCAATTTCTTGAAGCCATAGGTCCGCGAATCGAAATCCGGCGCCAGATTGGCCAGTTGCTTGCCGATCGCCCCCAGGGTGGCCCAGCCCTCGTCGCCTTCCTCCTGCGACAGGGCCTTGCGGATCAGGTCTTCGGCTGCCTTCGATGGGCGCGCCGCCTTGGCTTCGGCGGGACCAGCCCCGCCGAGCAGATTTTCCGTGTAGATGAAGCGCCGGCAGGCCTGGCGGAAACTTTCCGGCGTCTTCTGTTCGCCGAAGCCGAAGACGTCGACGCCCTGTTCGCGGATGCGCGAGGCGAGGCGGGTGAAATCGCTGTCGGACGAGACAAGGCAGAAACCGTCGAATCGGCCGCTGTGCAGCAGGTCCATGGCATCGATCACCAGGGTGATGTCGGAGGCGTTCTTGCCCGTCGTATAGGCGAACTGCTGCTGCGGCACGATGGCGTGGCGGGTCAGGATGTCGGCCCAACCCTTGGAGCGGGAGACCGAGAAATCGCCATAGATGCGGCGGACGCTGGCTTCGCCGATACGGGCGATTTCCTCGAACAGCCCGTCCGCGATCTTGGGCGAGGCATTGTCCGCGTCGATCAGCACGGCGAGCCGGGGCGAGCGGCCTTCCTGAGTCATGGTCATTCTTCCCGGTGCCGGAGGGGCAGCGGCGCTATCAGACGGCAGCGGCGCCCGATTTGTCCAGTGCCCGTTCCGCCAGCCAGTCGGCGACCCCGGCACGGATGGCGCCCAGCACCGCCGCGCCAATCGCTTCGCCGATGGCCGTGTGCAGCCCGGCATAGGCTGCCCGTAGCCCGGCCGCCGGGCAAGTCAGGACGATGCAGTCGGTTCCGGTCCCGGTGATCGGCGGCCGGTCGGGATCCGGGCGGTAATCGCCCTCGATGATCGCGAGGGTGCGGGCCTGCGCCGCCACCGACTGGGCTTCCAGCAGGGCGGCATCGTCGAGCCCTTGCGAGACATGAACCAGCATGTTGACCGTGCCGTATCCGGGCGGCCGCGCATGACGCCGACGCCCCACCCGCTCGCCATTGCCGAGACCGATCGTCGCGAGGCAGGCGGCGGCGACGCCCTCAACCTCGGCATGGCCTGTGAAATGGCGGCGAATATCGCGGGAGGTCATCATGGCGACGGCATCAAGCGCGCCAAGGGCCGCCAGTCCGTCCCGCAGCAACGCCAGGGGATCGACATCGGGGGTGAGGTCGGCATTCCGCACTTCGCGCCAGACCACGCGCCGCGCCTCCTGAAACCCGGGCCGGTGCGGCGCCCAGCTCAAGACTCGGCAAGGCCCGCCCAGATCGGCCACCAGCCAGGGCTGGCGGCACTCGATATGGAAGGGCAGCGAAATCAGCGGGTCGGAACCGGGTGCTCGCCCCGGTAGTCGTAGAAGCCGCGGCGGGACTTGCGCCCGAGCCAGCCGGCCTCGACATATTTCACCAGCAGGGGACAGGGCCGGTATTTGGAATCGGCCAGACCCTCGTGCAGCACCTGCATGATCGCGAGGCAGGTGTCGAGACCGATGAAGTCGGCCAGCTGCAGGGGACCCATGGGATGGTTGGCGCCGAGGCGCATGGCGGTATCGATCGCGTCGACCGAACCGACGCCCTCGTAGAGCGTATAGACCGCCTCGTTGATCATCGGCAGCAGGATACGGTTGACGATGAAGGCGGGGAAATCCTCGGCCGCGGTCGGCGTCTTGCCGATCGCCACGGCGAATTCGCGGATGGTCTGATAGGTGCTCTCGTCCGTGGCGATGCCCCGGATCAGCTCGACCAGTTTCATGACCGGCACCGGGTTCATGAAGTGAACGCCCATGAAGCGTTCCGGCCGGTCGGTGATCGCCGCGAGGCGGGTGATCGAGATCGACGAGGTGTTGCTCGCGATCAGCGCCGAATCCTTCAGCTTGGGACAGAGATTGGTGAAGATCTGCTTCTTCACCGCCTCGTTTTCCGAAGCCGCCTCGATCACGAGGTCGGAAACCCCGAGCTGGTCGAGACTGTCGGTCGGCATGATGCGCTTCAGGGCGACATCGCGGGCAGCTTCCGTGATGGTCCCCTTGGCCAGCTGGCGACCCAGGTTGCCCTGGATGACCTCGAGCGCGGCCTTGGCCCGCTCGAGGCTGACATCCATCAGGAACACATCGTAACCGGACAAGGCGCAGACATGGGCGATGCCATTGCCCATCTGGCCGGCACCGATGACACCGATCGTCTTGAGCGCCATTCCATCTACCCCGTCTGCTGTCCGCGTTACGATAAGCCTAACAAATAAGTCGCGTTACTTCGACAGTTCCGCTTCCAGCTCGGGCAGGGCCTTGAACAGGTCCGCGACGAGGCCGTAGTCGGCAACCTGGAAGATCGGCGCCTCTTCGTCCTTGTTGATGGCGACGATCACCTTCGAGTCCTTCATGCCGGCGAGGTGCTGGATGGCACCCGAAATCCCGACGGCGATGTAAAGCTCGGGGGCGACGATCTTGCCGGTCTGGCCGACCTGATAGTCGTTCGGCACGAAGCCGGCATCGACCGCGGCGCGCGAGGCACCGACGGCGGCTCCCAGCTTGTCGGCGATCTTGTCGAGCAGGTGGAAATTGTCACCCGACTGCATGCCACGACCGCCCGAAACGACGATGCGGGCCGCGGTCAGTTCGGGACGCTCCGACTTCGACAGCTCGGCGCCGACGAAGCTCGACAGGCCCGGATTGCCGGCGGCGGCGACCGCCTCGATCGGGGCCGAGCCGCTGGTGCCACCGGCCGGGAAGGCGGTGGTGCGGACGGTGATCACCTTCTTCGCATCCGACGACTGCACGGTCGCCAGGGCGTTGCCGGCATAGATCGGACGGACGAACGTATCGGCCGAGACGACCTTCACGATTTCCGAGATCTGCGCGACGTCGAGCAGCGCGGCGATGCGCGGCGTGACGTTCTTGCCCGAGGTGGTGGCGGGGGCGACGATATAGTCATAGGCGCCGGCCAGCGAGACCACGAGGGCGGCCAGCGGCTCGGCCAGACGATGGGCATAGGCCGCGTCGTCGGCGGTCAGCACCTTGGCCACGCCGTCGATCTTGGCGGCTTCGGCGGCGGCGGCGGCAACGCCTTCACCGGCGACCAGCACATGGACGTCGCCGCCGATGGCCTTGGTCGCGGTCACGGCATTCAGGGTCGCCGGCTTCAGGCCAGCGGCGTCATTTTCCGCAAGGACGAGAATCGCCATCTCAGATCACTCCCGCTTCGGTCTTCAGCTTGGCGACGAGGGTCGCGACGTCGGGCACCTTGATGCCGGCGGTGCGCTTCGGCGGCTCTTCGACCTTCAGGGTCTTCAGGCGCGGGGCGACGTCGACGCCGTAGTCGGCCGGGGTCTTCTCGGCCAGCGGCTTCTTCTTCGCCTTCATGATGTTGGGCAGCGAGGCATAGCGCGGCTCGTTCAGACGCAGGTCCGACGTGACGATCACCGGCAGCTTCAGGGTCAGGGTCTCGAGACCGCCGTCCACTTCGCGGGTGACGTCGGCCGAGCCGTCGCCGATCACGATCTTGGACGCGAAGGTCGCCTGACCCCAGCCGAGCAGCGCCGACAGCATCTGGCCGGTCTGGTTCGAATCGTCGTCGATCGCCTGCTTGCCGACGATGACGAGACCCGGCGCCTCTTCGGCGACGACGGCCTTCAGCAGCTTAGCCACGGCCAGCGGCTGCACGTCCTCATCGGTCTTGATCAGGATGCCGCGATCAGCACCCATGGCCAGCGCCGTGCGGATGGTTTCGGCCGCCTGCGCGGGGCCGATCGAGACCACGATCACCTCGGTCGCCTTGCCGGCTTCCTTGAGGCGAATAGCCTCTTCGACGGAGATCTCGTCGAAGGGGTTCATGGACATTTTTACGTTGGCGAGGTCGACGCCGGAATTGTCCGCCTTGACACGGATCTTCACGTTGTAATCGACCACCCGCTTAACGGGTACCAGGACCTTCATGGGAAATTCGCTCCGCCCTGTTCTCGAAAAACAGCTTCATGACCAGGACCACCCGGTCCCGGGGAAGCAGCAGGTGCCGACCTGCCGGCAACTGGCCGGGCGGCCCCCATACTGCGGCGCACCATATGAAGGGATGACAGTCCTGTCAACGAACCGCGATCCTCACTGGCGCATCACGGGACCCTTCGGCCTCCGAGGGCTGCATAGTGGCAGGGAATCCGCCGTTGGCAAGCGTGGGCCACGGACCTTGCCGCAATTCTCAGCGATTGGCGCCGGGCACCCACAGAACATCGGCCGCACCCTTGTCGTTCAGATGGCGGGCGAGCACGAACAGATGATCTGACAGGCGGTTGACATAGCGCAGCGCCGCCATGTTGATCGCTTCTTCCCCGGCCAGGGCGCTGATCGCCCGCTCGGCCCGGCGGGCCACGGTGCGGGACAGATGGGCGAAAGCCGCCGCCCGGCTGCCGCCCGGCAGGATGAAGGAGCGCAACGGCGGGATATCGGCGTTCATCGCGTCGATCTCGGTCTCCAGCCGCGTCACCTGGGCATCGACGATGCGAAGCGCGCCCTCGATTCCCTCCGGCGTCGCGAGGTCCGCCCCGAGGTCGAACAGATCGTTCTGGATCCGGCTCAGCATCGCATCGACGTCGGCGAGGCCGGCGGTTTCGAGCCGGATGAGACCGATCGTCGCATTCAACTCGTCCACCTCGCCGTAAGCGGCGACGCGGCTCGCGTGTTTCGCCACCCGGCTGCCGTCGACGAGGGAAGTCAGGCCCTTGTCGCCGCCCCGCGTGTAGATTTTGTCGAGCTTGACCATCAGGTCCTCCCGGCGAAATAGAGCGTGAGCAGCAAAAGGACGAGGGCGACGCCCTGCACGACGACGCGCAGCTGCATCAGCCTGTTGGAAAAGCGCCGGTCAGGTCCGCCGCGCAGCAGCGTGGTGATTCCCAAGGCGAGAATCACGACGAGCACGACCATGACAAGCGGCACGAGGAAGGCGAGGAATCCGGACATGATCGGCAGATATAACGCGCCGCCGGCCTCAGGGAAAGCGCCGCCGTCCTAACGGGCGAGTTCGGCGACCGCCGCTTCCATCCGGGCGATGTCGGCCGGCGCGGACAGACGGTGATCGGCGCCCTTGACCAGGGTCAGGGTGGCATCCGCGCTCTCGATCCGCGCCAGCAGTTCCGCCGACAGCGACCAGGGCACGTCCGTATCCTCGGTGCCATGGATCATGCGCACCGGACAGCGGATGGGGACAGGCCCGCCGAGAATCAGGTGATTCCGCCCCTCGTCCAGCAGGGTCCTGCGGATTTCATAGCCGGCCGGGTCGTAATCGGAGGGATCGACGATGAAACCATCCCGGGCGAGCGCCTCGCGCTGGGCCGGGGTCATCCGCCCCTCGATCAGGCGATGGGTGAAATCGGGCGCGGCGGCCAGGGTGACGAGGCCGGCGACCCGGTCCGGCCGCGCGATGGCGACGAGGCTGGCGATCCAGCCGCCCATGGACGAGCCGACGAGGACGACCGGCCCCCGCGCCACCTGGTCGAGGATGGCGAGCGCGTCATCCAGCCAGCCGCCGATGGTGCCATCGGCGAAGCGGCCCGAACTGGCGCCATGGCCCCCGTAGTCGAAACGGGTGAAGGCCCTTCCGGTTTCGCGGCAGAAGCGGTCGAGCGCCGTCGCCTTGGTTCCGGTCATGTCGGATTTGAAGCCACCGAGGAACAGGACGGCGGGTGATTTCCCTTTGCTAGTGTGATAGGCGATCGTCTTTCCGCCGCCTCGGGGCAGACGGTCGGGCATGGCGGATTCGGCAGGGGCATCGGCAGTCTTCATGAGCGATACATATACCGGCATCGAGGCGGATGCCACGTCGGCGCCCCGGGGCCGGTTGCCCCGCGTGCTTCAGGTGCTGCCCGCCCTCGCCGCGGGCGGGGTGGAGCGAACGGCGGTCGATGTCGCCGCTGGCCTCGTCGCCGCCGGGGTGGAAACCTTCGTCGCCTCGGAAGGCGGCCGGCTGGTCCATGACGTCGAGCGGGCGGGCGCCCGCCACATCACTCTGCCCCTCGCGACCAAGAACCCGTTCCGCATGAGGAGCAATGTCCGCCGCCTGCGCGAGGTGATCCGGGCCGAGGGGATCGAACTCGTGCACGCCCGCTCCCGCGCCCCGGCCTGGAGCGCGCGCGCCGCCGCCCGGGCCGAGGGCCTGCCCTTCGTCACGACCTATGCCGGGACCTATACCGAGAATTTCGCCGGCAAGCGCTATTACAACGGCATCATGGCGGCGGGCGACGCGGTGATCGCCAATTCCCACTTCATCGCCGCCCATGTGCTGGAGCGTTACCCCGAGGCCCGTGGCCGGCTGGTGACCATTCCGCGCGGCATCGACATCCACACCTTCGACCCCACCCGCGTCAGCCAGGAACGGGTCATCGCCATCGCCAGGGCGTGGCGGATGCCCGACGGCCTGCCCGTCGTCCTGATGCCCGGCCGCCTGACGCGCTGGAAGGGCCAGAGCTTCCTCGTCGAGGCGCTGGCCGCCCTCGGCCGGCAGGATATCGTCTGCTTCATCGTCGGCGACGATCAGGGCCGCAACAAGTACCGCGCCGAACTCGAGGACAAGATCCGCCACCTCGGTCTTGGCGGCGTGGTGCGCATCGTCGGCCATTGCCGCGACATGGCGGCGGCCTACATGCTGGCCGACGTCGTCGTCGCCCCCTCGCTGGAGCCGGAAGCCTTCGGCCGCATTCCGGTGGAAGCCCAGGCCATGGGCAAGCCGGTGGTGGCGACCGATCACGGCGGTTTCCGTGAAACCGTGTTGCCGGGGGAGACCGCCCTTCTCGTCCCGCCGGGCGATGTTCCCGCCCTGGCGACCGCGATCGGCGATGCCCTCGCCCTCGATCTCGACACGCGCCAGGCCATCGCCGCCCGTGGCCGCGAACATGTCGCCGCGGTCTGGACCGTGGAACACATGGTCGCCTCGACCCTCGACGTCTATCGCGGCCTGATGGCCGGACGCTGACTCCGGAGAATTCACCATTTCGGGTTTAATGACACCCGAAACAGATGAATATCACCACCCGATCCATTATGCCTCGACACATGGCCGGCGCCCGGCGCCCGCCCTGACCGAGGTTGCATTCCATGCGTCTTCCGCTGCTGCTCACGGCCCTGATCGCCGCCACCCCCGCCATCGCCGGGTCTTCCGGCCCCCATGGCCGATACATCATCGACGTTGACGCCACCTACCAGGCCCTCGTCGACGCCAAGGCGGCGACCGAGACCAGCCGCGGCACGCTGGAGCGGCAAAAAGAGCTGATTTTCCTCGATTTCACCGGCGATACGCTGTCCTTCGTCGCCGGCCCCAAACTGGGCGGCGGGGTCAAGGGCCGCTGCCGCTGGCGGCTGGACAAGGACCTGATCCTGACCGAAGCCTGCGGCCAGCCCGATGGACGCCCCTTTTCGGTGACCGGCCAGATCGGCTTCGATGCCGACTCCTGCACTTTGAGCGTCACCGGCAACGCCCCGGTTCCGATCCGCTATCGCGCCCAGTGACCACACACGCGCTTCGTATTGATAAATTGTCAATTTGGGGGCAATAACATCCTTATCGGGATGTTTTGGTTGCATTTCGGGATTATCCCCCGCGAACCCGCGGCCTAGGTTCGTCCGGGGATCGCGGCAGGAGTTTCAGTATGGCGTTTCAGGGCAGGAACAGGCGTGAACGCGGCGCGGCCGCCCTCTTGTTCGCGGTGGCGCTGCCGGTCCTGATCGCCATCGTCGCCATGGTCGTCGACCTCGGCTATGGCTATTATTCCCGACAGCGCCTGCAGGCCGCCCTCGATCTGGCCGCCATTTCCGCCGCGCGCGAACTGGACGGCTCGTCCGGCCAGCGCACCGCCGCCATCGCCGCCGCCAACAGGACGCTTCAGGACAATGGCTTCACGGCCGAGGCCGTCAATGTCTACGATTTTGGCGACTACAGCCGGGGGCGGCCGCTGGGCAGCCGCTTTTCCGCGATCGCCTCGGGCAACAGCGGCGTCAACGCCATCCGGCTCGAAGCCACCGACGATTCGCCCCGTTTCTTCGCCGGCATCGTCGGCGCGGATCCGATCGACGTCACCGTGCGCTCGACGGCGATGACCACCGGCCGCCATGCCACGGTGAAGATCGCGAGCGGCCTCGCCAATCTGAACGACGGCCTGCTCAATCTGATCCTCGGCGCCCTCCTCGGCGGCAACGTCAATCTCTCCGTCCTCGACTACAAGGGCCTCGTCGGCGCCAATGTCGAGTTGCTCGGCTTTCTCGACGAATATGCGATCCGGGTCGGCGCGGAGGTCGGCAATTACGACGAGCTGCTGCATGCCGATGCGTCCGTGCTGGGCGTGCTCGGCGTCGTCGCCGACATCGCCAAGAACGCCGCCAATGGCGATTCCAAGGCGGTTCGCCTTGGGGTCGGCCTCGGCGATGCCTTCCCCGGCATTTCCAAGCTGCCGCTGCTCGTCCTGTCCGACGTCAACGTGAAGCTGGGCGACCTGCTCGGCGTCGGCCTCGGCAACAATGCTTCCGGCCTGTCCGTGCCCGTCAATGTCTTCGACCTGATCACCGCCTCGATCCTGGCGGCTTCGACGCAGGAAAACGCCACCGGCCAGCACGCGGTGACGGTCAACCTCAGCACCTTCCTCGGCGCCTCGGTCGATGTCTCGATCGTCGAGCCGGCGCAGCCGCCCACCGGCTACCGCGTCATCACCGAAGACGACATCAGGACGGGCAACAACCTGCTGCGCACGTCGCAGATCCGCATCCTGCTGCGGGTCGACTGGAAAGGGCCGCTGTCCGGCGTCATCACCGTCGTCAATGGCCTGCTCGACATCCTGCAGGTCCTCGGCCTCGACGTCGACCTGCTGCCGACCTATGGCCTCCATGCCAACGACAATCTGTCGATCGGTATCAATGTCGCCCCGGCCCAGGCCCGCGTCACCAAACTCGGCTGCGAGCCCGATCGCGGCGAGGATCGCTATGTCGAGATGGATGTCGATACCGGCCTCGTCTCGGCCCATGTCGGCCAGATCGACCGCGCCGCCTTCCTGTCGAACAGCGCCGCCGCCCATGCCGATACCTTCAACGTGCTCGGCCTCTATTACAATCTCTGGGGCCTGATCAATCCGCCGATCGACATTCTCACTGTCGGCCTTGGCGTGAACCTGACCGTCGGCGGGCCGACCGCGCGGCCTTCGGTCAAGGCGTCGGACGCTCTCGACCAGCCCGCCTTCGCCGACATCGCCGCCCTCTTCGACGAGCCGGGGCACGAGCCGGACAGCGCCGCCTTCCCCAGCGGCGTCACCATCGGCACCAACAAGATCATCACGACCCTGGGCAAATCCCTGCGCGACGCCCTCGGCCTGCAGCTCGGCGGCTATCTCGGCACCTATGTGTTGCAGCCCCTGGTCGATCTCGTCACCTTCATCGTCGGCGATGTCCTGATCGGCATGGTGCTGGGCCCCATTCTCGACGTGATCGTCGATTTCCTGCTGGATGTCCTCGGCATCAATGTCGGCACGGCGGAGGTCGCCGTGATCGACCTCGAATGCGGCTCACCCAGGCTGGTCGCGCCCTGATCCTGCCGCGGGTCTGGCTTTTCCGCTTCCGCGAGGCAATGATCGTGCCCCCGGAAGCGGAGCGCCGAGACCCATGACCGATACCGCCGAGAATGCCCCCGGCTTTCGCTTCGACAACAGCTATGCCCGGCTGCCGGAGCGGTTCCATGCCAGGCTGGACCCGACGCCCGTATCCACCCCCGGCCTGATCCGGGTCAATCATGCCCTCGCCATCGAACTCGGCCTCGACGCCGACGCCCTCGCCGCCTCGTCCGACATTCTCGCCGGCAACCGCGTGCCCCAGGGGGCGGAGCCGCTGGCGCAGGCCTATGCCGGCCACCAGTTCGGCAATTTCGTGCCCCAGCTTGGCGATGGCCGCGCCATCCTCCTCGGCGAGGTGATCGACCGCGAGGGGCGTCGCCGCGACATCCAGCTGAAGGGCTCCGGCCCCACCCCCTTCTCGCGCAACGGCGACGGCAGGGCCGCGCTCGGCCCGGTTCTTCGCGAATTCATCGTCTCGGAAGCGATGCACGCCCTCGGCATTCCGACGACGCGGGCGCTGGCCGCCGTCACCACCGGCGAATTCGTCCGGCGCGACCGGATGCTGCCCGGCGCCGTGCTGACCCGCGTCGCCGCCTCCCACATCAGGGTCGGCACCTTCCAGTATTTCGCCGTGCGCGGCGATCTCGAGGCCCTGCGCCTGCTGGTCGATCATGTGATCGCGCGGCATTATCCGGATCTCGCCGATGTGGAAAATCCCGCCCTCGCCCTTCTCGGCGCCGTCGCGGAACGTCAGGCATCGCTCGTGGCGCGCTGGATGCATGTCGGCTTCATCCACGGCGTGATGAATACCGACAATGTCACCGTCTCGGGCGAGACCATCGACTTCGGCCCCTGCGCCTTCATGGAAGCCTTCAACGTCAACACGGTCTTCAGTTCGATCGACGAACAGGGCCGCTATGCCTTCGGCAATCAGGGCGGCATCGCCAACTGGAACATCGCCCGTTTCGCCGAGACCCTGCTGCCCCTGATCGACGACGACGCGGACAAGGCGATCGCCGCCGCAACCGGGGTGGTGCAGGACTTCGGCGCCCGGTTCCGCGACCACTGGCTGGGCGGGATGCGCGCGAAACTGGGCCTCGCCACGGCCGAGGACGGCGACCTCGCCCTCGTTCAGGCGCTGCTGGCGGCGATGCAGCAGAATGGCGCCGATTACACATTGACCTTCCGCCGCCTCGCCAGCCTGCTCGGCGGCGGAGATGTCCCGCGCGATCTCTTCATCGACCCCACCGCCTTCGACGCCTGGGCGGAAGGCTGGCACGCCCGCCTCGACCGCGAAGGACGGACGCCGGCCGAGGTCGCCGCCGCGATGGGCGCCGTCAATCCCGCCTTCATCCCGCGCAATCACCGGGTCGAACAGGCCATCGTGGCGGCGGAGCGCGGCGGCGATTTTACCCCTTTCGAGCGCCTGATGGCCATCCTCGCCCGGCCTTTCGACGACCAGCCCGATGCCGCCGACTTCGCCGAACCCGCGCCCCCGGGCGAGGAAGTCCGCCAGACCTTCTGCGGGACCTGAGACCTTGAGCCGCTTTCGCTTCATCCATGCCGCCGACATCCATCTGGACAGCCCCCTGCGCGGGCTGGAAGCCGACCCGGATGCCCCGGCCGGCCAGATCCGCCAGGCGACAAGGGCGGCCTTCCGCAACCTGATCGATCTCGCGATCGACGAGACGGCGGCCTTCGTCCTCATCGCCGGCGATCTTTATGACGGCGACTGGCAGGATTACCGCACCGGGCTTTTCCTCGTCGAGGAGGCGGCGCGCCTCGGCCGGGCCGGCATTCCGCTGTTCCTGCTTTACGGCAATCACGATGCCGCCAGCATCATCACCCGCCACCTGCGCCTGCCGGACAACACAAAGGTTTTCTCCGCCGCGAAGCCCGAGAGTTTCATCCTGGACGACCATGCCGTCGCCCTGCACGGCCGCAGTTTCCCGACCCGGGCCGTAACCGAGGACCTGACCCTCGCCTATCCGCCGCCGCTGCCCGGTCACCTGAACATCGGCCTGCTGCACACCGCTCTCGGCAACCGGGACCATGACGATTACGCCCCGACGACGGCGGACGCGCTGGTCGCGCAAGGTTACGACTATTGGGCGCTCGGCCATGTTCATGCCCGCGCCCATGTCCTGGCCGCGCCCTGCCACATCGTCTTTCCCGGCAATCTTCAGGGCCGCCATGTCAAGGAGACCGGCGCCAAGGGTGCCAGCCTGGTCACGGTCGAGGACGGGCGGATTCAATCGGTCGAACACCGTGCGCTCGACGTGCTGCGCTGGGCGCGGCCCGTGGTCGACCTGTCGCCCGCCGCCGACATCGACGGGGCGCTGGCCCTCGTCGGCCGGGCGATCGCGGCCGAACTGGACGCCGCCGACGGCCGTCCGGTCGCGCTGCGCCTTCACTTGACCGGCCGCACCGCCGCGCATGGCCATTTGACGACACGGCCCGAGGATTTCCGCCAGCAGGTGATCGCCGAAGGGCGTCACCACGGCGCCGGGCGGGTCTGGCTCGAATCCTTACGTAACGAAACCCGGCCCCCGGCCGATCCCGCCCTGCTGGCGGAACGGCCCGATGTAACCGGCCGCCTTGCCCGCATCATCGCCGAGATCGCCGCCGCGCCACCGCCCGGGCTTCTCGGCGATTATCCCGAGCGCCTGCGCGAGCGGCTGCGCGCCGTCGAGATCCCCGCCGAGCACATCCTGGCGACCGGGCCGGACGAGGCCACGATGGCGCGGCTTCAGGCCATGGTCCTGGCCGCCCTGGCGGAAGGCTGACCCCATGCGTATCGCCCGCCTCCGGCTCGAGAATTACGGCCCCTTCGAAGCCCGCGACCTTGCCTTCGACACGCGGCCCGGCACGGTCAATCTGGTGATCGCGCCCAATGGCGCCGGCAAGTCCGTGCTGCGCCAGGCCCTGCGCGATTTCGTCTTCGGCATTCCGGGCCAGAGCCCGATGAGTTTCCGCTTCGGTTACAAGGGGATGCGCCTTCTCGCCGATGTCGTCGATGCGGACGGCACCGCCATCAGCCTCGGCCGGCGCAAGGGCCGGGGCCATACGCTGATCGGCGCGGACGGGGCGGATGTGCCGGAAGCCCTGCTGTCCCGTCTGACCGGCGGCGCGGACGATGCCCTGTTCCAGCGCCTGTTTTCCCTCGACACCCATCTGCTCCGGGTCGGCGGCGAAGCCCTGATCGCCACCGGCGGTGAGATCAATGACGCGGTTTTCGCCGCGGGCGGCGGCACGCTGCAGATCCGCGGCATCCGCGAAGCCTTCGAGAAGGCGCGGGACGACATCGCCCCCGCCCGCCTGACCGCCACCAAGCCCTTCTATCTCGCCCTCGAGGACCAGAAGACGGCAAGCGCCGACCTGAAGCATGATCTGGTCCGGCCCGAGGACTGGCGCCGTCAGCAGGCCGACCGGGCCGCCACCGCCGCCCGTCTGACCGAAATCCGCGAAGCGCAGGGCCATGTCCGCGTCGAGGTCGAGAAACTGAACCGCATCCGCCGGGTCCGGCCCTGGCTGGAACAGCACCGCCTGGCCGTCGCCGCCCTCGCCCCCGTCGCCGATCATCCGGCCCTGCCCGCCGGTCTCGACAAGGACTGGCAAAGGGCCGGCGATGCTCTCGCCGCCGCCGAAGCCCAGCTGGCGACCCGGCAGGAGGAACTGACCCTGCTTCAGGCGAGGGCCACCGAACTGCGGCCGGATCAGGCCCTGCTCGCCGAGGCGGAGGCGATCGACGACATGCACCGGACCCTCGGCGAAGTCGGCGGCGATCACCGCGACCTGCCGCGCGTCGCCGCGGCCGAACAGGCCTCGGCCGATCTCGTCGCCGCGCTGGAACGGGACCTTGGTCTTGCGCCCGGTGCCGCCCTGCCGTCGCC
>NZ_JBAQRT010000343.1:0-31236 GCF_049306435.1 Zavarzinia sp. | reverse complement strand
CCATCCGGCCGCAAGGCGCGCGGCACCGGCACGCCCGCCAGCAGGATGCGCGTGGCGATCACGGGGACGAGCACCAGCCCGACGAGGCCGGACAGATAGGCAAGGGCCTCGATCAACGGGCCCTGTCCCCGCCGCCTGCGCCGCCGCCGCCATGGCCCAGCCCGGTCATCGCCTTGTTCCTCCCTGATCGCCGCCCTGAAATGACGCGAGACTAGGTCGGCCGTCAAGTTTCCCGGAAGGTATCGCGGTCTTCGCCTAGCGTGACAGAACATGATACATGCGTTGGTGCTGGCGCGACCGGCAACCCGACCTGTTACCGTCCAAGGGGCAAGCCGCCGATCATGAGCAAGAAAGCCGAAACGCCGGTCCCGGCCAAGCCGCCCCGGCCGATGACCGGTCGGACGGAGCGGACGCAGGCGCTGCGAAGCGCGATCATCGATTCAGCGATCAAGGAATTCGCCGCCAAGGGCTATGCCGGGGCATCCTTGCGCATGATCGCGGGGCGGACCGGGATCGAGCTTGGCCACCTCGGCTATCATTTCTCGACCAAGATGGATCTGTGGCAGGCGGCGGTCGCGGCGCTGTTCGATGCCATGCCGAAGGCGGCGGATATTCCGCTGGCGACGACACCGGCGGAAGCCAGCGCCAATGTCGGCCAGCTGATCTTCGATTACGCCTCGTTCTGCATCACCCATCCCGAGCATATCCAGATCGTGTTCGGCGAATCCGCGGCGGGGGGAGAACGTCTCGACTGGGTGGCGCGCCACTATCTCGACGATACGGTCGCCGGTCTGGCCCGGCACATCGACGCGGCCCATCGCTTTGGCGTGCTCGCCAATGTGCCGGCTTCCGTGTTCATCGCCGCCATGGTGGGGATGTCCGCCATCAATTTCGCCCTGCCGCCCTTGCGCGACATCCTGCTGGGCGGGGGGCTGGACCTCGGCATGATGCAGACCCTGCTGGGGCGACTTCTGCCGGCGGAGCCCGACAGCCGGGAATGAACCGGCGCGGTCGGGATTGCGGCCGTTTGCAGGCCGAATGGTCCCAAAGTGCAAACTTTGACGAATGACAAGGTTCGGCGGGCGCGCTATCAAACCCGGGCGTGTGAGCCCTTATGCACGCAGCCCGCGAATTTCGACGGGCCGACTTGATGGCGTCGATTGTTCAGTCGACGCCATTATTTTTGGATCGGGCCATGCTGGAAATGCGCAAAAAAATGCCCGCCGTTCGAGGGCCAGAGTGAACGGCGGGCTTTAAGTATGGGCCGCGTCGAAAGCTGCAACCGGGGGCCGAAGCCCCTGATGGCAACCCGACGTTGCGCTGCGGCCGTTCCGATCAAGCAAGCGGAGGAGAGATCGCTTCACTTATCGGCGTGGCAACATAAGAAGGCGATTCTTATTATGCTGCCATACGACCTTGGTATGAGCACGATTGACGCAGGGGAATCAAGGACTTTTGGTGGCGGGCCCGGAGCTTGTCCAATCTGGCGGGAGGCTGGCCACGACGCTGGCGCGGGGCACCGTTTGGCTTTACCCTGCGCAGGCACATTCGCCACAGTCGGAAGGCAGTCATGGCCGGAATCGCCAATTATGTCTGGGCCGCCCTCTACGACTGGCTGATCACCCGGTCGGACCTGCCGCCCGTCGAGATCCGCAATTCCTTCGATGACCTCATCGATCAGGCCCAGACAACCCATGGTTTGCTGGTGATCGGCGGTGTGCTCGTCGTCGCCTGGCTGGCCTTTCGCGTCTTTCGCTGAACCGTCAGCGCGGCGGAATCGAATAGGTGCCGGTCGCGTGGGCGACCAGTTCCGGGTCGCCTTCCGAGTAAAGCGAGACTTCCCCGATGACGAGGCGGCTGCCGAACTTCAGCGCGCGGCTTTCGGCGATCATGTCGCGGGGGCCGGGCTTGCGCAGGAAATTGATGTTCAGGTTGGTCGTCACCGCGAGGGCGACCGGGCCGAGGGTGCCCAGCACCATGGCATAGAGGCCGCAATCGGCGAGCTGGAACATGCTGGGGCCGGAAATCGTGCCGCCCGGGCGCAGATGCCTTGTGTCGAAGGGCAGCCGGCAGCGCGAGAAGCCGGGCGCGGTTTCCTCGACCCTGATGTGCATCGCCTGTTCGAACACCTGTTCCAGAAACCCCTGGACTTCATCCGCGTTCATGGCCGCCTGTGCCGGCAAGGACATGGTTTCCCCCATCGCTTATGATCGTTGCTGCGACAAAATAGGCGGGCGGGCAGGGCGCCGCCAGTCTTGCCTTGGCATGGCGCTTCGGCATAAAGCACGGGTCATGATCCTGTCGCGTGTCGATATCGCCGATCTTCCGGCCCTCCGCGCCGCCTTCGACGCCCATCTCGAAGCCGAGGCGCCCTGGGCGCGGGCCGCCTTCGCCTTCGTCATGGACAGCGCGGCGCTGATCCCCCTCGGCGTCGATACCGCCGAGTACCGCGACCAGGCGGTGCGTCTTGCCCATGCCTTTGGCCTCGAGACCCTGGACGAGGCGCCGCAGCAGGCCTTTTCCTGGGACGGCCGCTTCCTCCGCACCCGCTCGGAAGCCAGCGTGATCGTCCACGAGGTCACGCATTATCTGGTCTCCCCGCCCGAGCGGCGCGGGCTTCTGGATTTCGGCCTCGGCGCCGGACCCGAGTCGGGCCGGGTCGAGGAGGCGAATGCCGCTCTCTGCACCGATTTCGCGACGCGGGAGGAGGAGGAGACCCAGGCCTCCCTCCTCGGCATCCTGTGGGAAGTGGAACTGGGCCAGCCGGGCATTCTCGCCTTTCTCGAACAGAACTGGCTGGAAGGCTGGCACCGGCCGACCGCCGCCCGCCATTTCGTCCGCCATCTCGACCTGCTGGTGAAGGCGGGCCTTGCCCATGCCGATGGCCACCCGGTCGCGCCGCCTTCGGGCGTTCAGGCGGCCTGACCTCGCTTCGGCCGGGCCGGCCCGCTATAGTGCGGCCATCGCCTATTGCCGGAGATGCGTGAATGTCCAACTCCCCCGTGGTGCCGCAGCCGTCGAAGAACATCGAGCTGGCGCAGACCGAGCTGTCGCGCAGCCCGTCGCCCTCGGTCGCGCTGGAGCCCGCGGATGCCGCGCTCGTGACCGGGATCAAGCAGGGGATCGATATCACCGACAGTGCCGCCGTCCTGCAGTTCGGCACCAAGGTCCAGACCGGCATCGCCGAATTCGCCGATGGCATCCTGAAGACCGTCGCGGCCAAGGATTCGGGGGTGGTGGGGGAAACCCTGTCCGATCTTCTGATGAAGGTGCGCGGCCTGGACGCGGAAAGCCTGAACAAATCGCCGGGCTTCATCGGCCGGCTGTTCGGCAGCGCGACCCATGAGGTCGGAAAATTCCTCGGCCGCTACGAGAAGGTGGCGAGCCAGATCGATCGTATCGTCCTGAAGCTCGAGGAGGCGAAGGACCAGTTGCTGCGCGATGTCGTGATGCTCGACATGCTGTTCGAGCGGAACCTCGAGAATTTCCGGGCGCTCAACCTGCATATCCGCGCCGGCGAGGAATTGCTGGCCGACATGCGGACGAATGTGCTGCCGGCGCTGGAAGCCGCCGCCCATGATCCCGATCCCGGCCTCGCCCAGGTGAACGCCCAGAAGCTGGCGGATGCCCGCCAGGCCTTCGACCGCTTCGAGAAGAAGCTGCAGGACCTGCGCCTGTCCAAGACCGTCACCTTGCAGACCATGCCGCAGATCCGCCTGATCCAGGGCAACGACACGGTTTTGGTCGAGAAGATCCAGTCCTCGATCCTGAACACGATCCCGATCTGGAAGAACCAGATGGTCATCGCCATCTCGATCGCCCGCTCGCAAGGGGCGCTGGAATTGCAGCGGGAAGTCACCAACACGACGAACGACCTCCTGCGCAAGAATGCCGAGATGCTGAAGCAGGGCACCATCGGCGTCGCCCGCGAGGCGGAACGCGGCATCGTCGACATCGAAACCCTGCAAACCGTGAACCGCGATCTGATCTCGACCATCGACGAAGTGATGAAGATCCAGGCCGAAGGCCGCGGCCGGCGCCAGCAGGCGGAGGGCGAACTCCTGAAGATCGAATCCGAGCTGAAGGCCCGGCTGATCCGCGGCTGAGGGCGGCATGGATCTGATCCGGCATGTCCTGTCGGGCCTTGGCGGCGGTATCGCCTTCCTGATCTTCTACCTGGGGCTTGGCGACGCGCCGTCCCTGTCGATCGGGGCGGGGCTCGCCGCCTATGGCGCCGTGCAGCTGATCTTCCGGGCCCTGGCGCCGGGCGCGCCAACGGGCAGCGCGGCCGTCGACATATTGACCGTCGCCGACGGTCATCTCGACGCCATCAACCATCTCGCCGGGGTGGCGCCGCCCGCTCTCGCCGCGCGTCTGCGCCGGCTGGAGGATGTGGCGCTGCCCGTCGTCTACCGGGTGCAGGAACATCCCGAGAATGCCATGGACCAGCGCCGCTTGCTCACCTTCTACCTCGGCCTTGGCCGGCGGCTGGGTGAGCATGGGCAGCGGCTTTATCAGCTGCGGGGCGCGGACCACCCCAGTCTTGCCAGAATCGGCGCCATGCTGGACGAGGTGACGGGGGCTTTCACCGCCAGGGCCGAATCGGCCAAGGCGGTGGAGCTCGCCCGGCTGGAAACGGAACTGGCGGTGCTGGAGCGCAGCCTTGAAGCAGAACGCGGCGCCTGACCGCCGCGCGAGGATATGAGGGAGAGTCCAGGAATGAAGTTCATGATCCGCAGGTTTGCCCTTGGTGCCGGCCTGGCTGTCGCCCTTGCCGCGCCGGCCTTCGCCCAGGCGGGACTGGACCTGACCGGCAATTATCTCGTCACCGGCCAGAACGGCGGCGAACAGGGCACCTATGCCGCCGATGTCGCGGTGACGCTGGAAGGCGATGTCTATCATCTGGCCTGGGATGCTCAGGGCCAGAAGGTCGATGGCGTCGGGCTTCGCCTCGGCGATACGCTGGCGGTGACCTGGCAGGATCCGGCGACCAGGGAAGCGGCGGTCGCCGTCTATATCATGATGCCCGATGGCGGGCTGAAGGGCCGCTGGGCGCCGATCGGCGCCAAGACCGCCGGCACCGAGGAATGGACCCGCAAGCCCTGAGGCTTCTCAGATGGCGCCGCCCAGCCAGCCGCTGAGCGCGTCCCACGACAGCACGCTCATATAGGCGAGGAAGCCGAGGGCGGCGATGCCGCCGATGATCCCGATCGAGGTCATCAAACCGTCCTGTTCGATGAGGCCGAGGGCCAGGAACAGGATGGCGAAGGAAATCGGGATATTGGTGAAGGGGATGGGGCTCGCCAGCATCAGGCCGAGCAGGGCGATCAGGATGCCCACCATCCGCTCGGCCATCGGCCCCGTGAGCAGGGGCAGCCGGGGCTTCAGCACTTTCTCCATCCGCCCGATCACCGGCAGGCCGCCGCGCACGACCTTGCGCAGGTCTTCCGTCGCGATGGTCCGGGCCAGGATGCGCTTCGGTAGCCAGGGCCGGGGCAGGCCGCCGACCATCTGCAGGGCGATGACGGCGATCGGAAAGCCGGCGATGGCCGACAGGCCGGGCGGCGCGATCGGCAGGCAGGTCGGCAGCGCCAGCAGCAGGATCAGGAGGCCGAAGCCGCGTTCCGCCAGCATGTCGACGATGGCGCCGATGGAAATCCGCTCTTCCGACCAGCCAAAGGCCATGACCACCAGGGTCTCGGCCGCGGTCGGCTCGCGAAATACGCTGGAACGGTGTTTCTTCATCACATTCAACTGTGGTCGAGACGGCGTGGCATTCGTCGCTCGCGGTGCACGGACACGGACAGGATCAGGCCGACGCCGATCATCAGCGTCATGGTCGCCGATCCGCCGTAGGAGACGAGGGGCAGCGGAATGCCGACCACCGGGATGAGGCCCATCACCATCGACAGGTTGATGAAGACATAGAGGAACAACTGCGTGCCGATACCGAGCGCGACCAGCCGGCCGAACTGGTGGCGCGAGCCAAGGCCGATCGCCAGCGCGTAGCCGAAGACGCAGATGTAGAGAAGGATCAGCAGCAAGCCCCCGATCATGCCGAATTCCTCGGCCAGCTGGGGAAAGATGAAGTCGGTATGGACTTCCGGCACGAAGCGCAGCTGGCTCTGGGTGCCGAGCAGATAACCCTTGCCGAAGACCCCGCCCGAGCCGAGCGCGATCATCGACTGCAGGATGTTGTAGCCGGCGCCCAGCGGGTCGGCTTCGGGGTTCAGGAAGGTCAGCACCCGGCGGCGCTGATAGTCATGCATGAATTCCCAGACGATGGGCAGGGCGCCGAGGCCGGCGGCGATGACGATGCCGAATTTCCACAGCCTCACCCCGGCCAGGAAGAAGATGGCGCCCGAGCCGGCGAGCAGCAGGGTCGCCGTGCCGAGGTTCGGTTGCTTCAGCACGAGGGCGACCGGCGCCAGCACCATCAGCAGCGGCACGATCAGCACGCTCGGCCGGCCGATCTGTTCCGGCATCACGCCATGAAAATAGCGCGCGAGGGCGAGCACGAGGGCCAGCTTCATGATTTCGGACGGCTGGATCTGGAAGAATCCAAGGTCGATCCAGCGCTGCGCGCCCATGCCGATCGAACCCATGACCTCGACCCCGACCAGCCCGGCCAGCGTGACGCCATAAAGGAAATAGGCGTAGCGGGCATAGACGGAGATATCGATCAGGGCGACGACGACCATGACCCCAAGGCCAATGATGAAGCGCACCAGCTGCCGCCCAGCCCAGGGATCCCATTTGCCGCCCGCGCTGGAATAGAGCATGGCGACGCCGATCGCCGCGATGGCGATGACGAGAAGCACGAGGCCCCAGTTGATCGAGAGAAGACGCGACCCCAGGGGGATGCGGTCGCCTTCACGGCTGGAATAGACGCTCAAGGCGCGGGTCCGATGTTCCGGTTTGTCTGGCTTGCCCCGTTCTAGACCGAAACGGCTGGCAGCGCAAAGCCAAGCGGCGGGAAGATCAGCGACGGTGGATCGCGGCGCTGACCAGCAGCCAGCCCCAGCCGATCAGCATCATGGTGCCGCCGATGGGGGCGACCATGCCAAGGCGAAGCTCCGCGAGGGCGATGGCATAGAGGGCGCCGCCAAAGACGAGGGCGCCGACGGCAAGGGCGAGGGGCGCGGCAACCGAGACGATGCCCCGCTCCACCAGCCACAGGGCGCCCAGGGTCGCCGCGGCGTGGATCATCTGGTAGAGGCTGGCGGTCTGGACGAGGGCGAGCTGGTCGGGCGTCGCCGTCGCCTTCAGGCCATGGGCGGCGAAGGCGCCGAGCCCCACGCCCAGCAGCCCGTCGAGCGCGGCGATGATGATGGCGAGGCGAAACAGCGGCGACATCAGCCGACCGTGACCGCGCCGGTGAAGGCCTCGGCCAGAACGGTGGCGATCCTCGACCGGCTCTTGACCGAGGTCAGCAGCAACTCGTCGTTGGTATTGGACAGGAAGCCGGTCTCGATCAGCACGGCCGGCACATCCGGCACCTTCAGCACGGCGAAATTGGCCGAGCGCCGGGGATTGTCGAGGAGGCGCAGCTTGGCGCCCGCGGTCTTGACGATATGGGCCTTGCGGGCGAGGGCGGTGTTCAGGGAATGGCGCCGCGACAGGTCGAACAGGATGGCGGCGACCTGCGGGTCCGACACGCCGATGTCGAAGCCATGCAACAGATCGGCGGCATTCTCGCGGTCGGCGATGGCGGCGGCGAGGCCGTCGGAAGCCTTTTCCGACAGGGTATAGGCCGACAGGCCGCGGGCATCCGGGTTCGGCGCCGAATCGGCATGGATCGAGACGAAGAAATCGGCCTTGGCCGTCTGGGCCTTGGCCGCGCGCTCCTGCAGGGGGACGAAGACGTCCCGCGTGCGGGTCAGCACCGCCTTGCAGCGGCCGCCGGCCTCGATCCGGGCGGCGATCCGCTTGGCGAGGTCGAGGGTGATGTCCTTCTCGAAGACGCCGCTCGGCCCGATGGCGCCGGGGTCGTGACCGCCGTGACCAGGGTCGATCATGATCACGGGCAGGGCGCGCGGCGGCGCCGGCTTTCGCGTGGGCACGGGCATCCGCTCGCCCAGGGTACCGGCGATGGCTTCCGCGGCGCCGCCCGAGAGAAGGAACGGCAGGCCGAGCCCGAGGCGCAGAATGTCGCGACGATCCATGCTCATGAGACCATTCGGCCGAAGCCCTGATGGATGTAAGCCCCAACACATCATGCCGGCACGGGCGCGAGCCTGTCCGACATTTGCCATCAATGCCAGAAAATTCCCTCAGATTCAAGTGCTTGTCACAGGGCACTCAGATTCCGATGGAAGCGCGGTGGCCCAATGTGCGGTTGCCGCACGGAAAATATGAGCCCGGCGCCTTGACAGGGCCGGGGGCTACGCCTAACTCTGCAACGTCCGTTGGCACTCGCCAATTGGGAGTGCTAACAACGTGGCCGGTATAAACAGGCCTTTGTCTATTCCTAGAGGAGGTTCCCATGAGCTTTCGGCCCCTGCATGACCGTGTCCTGGTCAAGCGCATCGAAGCAGAAGAGAAGACCAAGGGCGGGATCATCATCCCCGACACCGCCAAGGAAAAGCCGCAGGAAGGCGAAGTCGTCGCCGTCGGCTCCGGCACCCGCAACGAGAAGGGCGAACTCGTCGCTCTCGACGTGAAGGCCGGCGACCGCATCCTGTTCGGCAAGTGGTCGGGCACGGAAATCAAGCTGGATGGCGCCGATCTCCTGATCATGAAGGAATCCGACATCCTCGGGATCCTCGAGACCACCGCCAAGAAGGGCAAGAAGGCCGCGTGAGCGGTCTCGTCCGTCTGACCCGCCAGAAGATTTGAAGGAGCGAGCCAATGGCTGCCAAGGATATCCGTTTCAACACCGACGCCCGGTCGCGCATGCTGCGCGGCGTCGAGATCCTCGCCGACGCGGTGAAGGTCACCCTCGGCCCGAAGGGTCGTAACGTCGTCATCGAGAAGTCGTTCGGCGCCCCGCGCATCACCAAGGACGGTGTCTCGGTCGCGAAGGAAATCGAACTCGCCGATCGTTTCGAGAACATGGGCGCCCAGATGGTGCGCGAAGTGGCCTCGAAGACCAACGATATCGCCGGTGACGGCACCACCACCGCGACCGTGCTCGCCGCCGCCATCGTCCGCGAAGGCTGCAAGGGCGTCGCCGCCGGCATGAACCCGATGGACCTGAAGCGCGGTATCGACCTCGCTGTCGAGGCCGTCGTCGCCGACGTCAAGAAGCAGTCGAAGAAGATCTCCGGTTCGGCCGAGATCGCCCAGGTCGGCACCATTTCCGCCAACGGCGAGAAGGCCATCGGCGACATGATCGCCAAGGCCATGGAAAAGGTCGGCAAGGAAGGCGTCATCACGGTTGAAGAGGCCAAGGGTCTCGAAACCGAACTCGACGTCGTCGAAGGCATGCAGTTCGATCGCGGCTATCTGTCGCCCTACTTCGTGACCAACGCGGAGAAGATGACCGTCGAACTCGACAACCCCTACATCCTCCTCCACGAGAAGAAGCTGTCGGGCCTCCAGGCCATGCTGCCGGTCCTCGAGTCGGTGGTGCAGTCGGGTCGTCCGCTGCTGATCATCGCGGAAGACGTCGAAGGCGAGGCTCTGGCCACGCTCGTCGTCAACAAGCTGCGCGGCGGCCTGAAGGTCGCGGCCGTGAAGGCTCCGGGCTTCGGCGATCGTCGCAAGGCGATGCTCGAGGACATCGCGATCCTCACCGGCGGCCAGGTGGTCTCCGAAGACCTCGGGATCAAGCTCGAGAACGTGAACCTCAAGATGCTCGGTCAGGCCAAGAAGATCGTCATCGACAAGGAAAACACCACGATCGTCGACGGCACCGGCAAGAAGGACCAGATCCAGGCCCGCGTCGGCCAGATCAAGGCCCAGATCGAAGAGACCTCGTCGGACTACGACCGCGAGAAGCTGCAGGAACGTCTGGCGAAGCTCGCCGGCGGTGTCGCGGTGATCAAGGTCGGCGGCTCGACCGAAGTCGAGGTGAAGGAGCGCAAGGATCGCGTCGACGACGCGCTTCACGCGACCCGCGCCGCGGTGGAAGAGGGCATCGTCCCGGGCGGCGGCTCGGCCCTGCTCTATGCCTCGCGCGTTCTCGACAAGATCTCGGTCGGCAACGAGGACCAGAAGCACGGCATCGACATCATCCGTCGCGCCCTGCTGGCCCCCGTGCGCCAGATCGCCGAAAACGCCGGCAAGGACGGCGCCGTGATCTCGGGCAAGCTGCTCGAGAACAAGGACCCGAAGATCGGCTACGACGCCCAGAACGACGTCTTCACCGACATGGTCAAGGCCGGCATCATCGACCCGACCAAGGTCGTCCGTACCGCTCTGCAGGACGCCGCTTCGGTTGCCGGCCTGCTGATCACGACGGAAGCCATGATCGCCGACAAGCCCGAGAAGAAGGCCCCCCAGATGCCGGGTGGCGACATGGGCGGCATGGGCGGCATGGATTTCTGATCCAGCCTTCCAGGCAAGTTACGGAACGGGGTCGGCGAAAGCCGGCCCCGTTTTCGTTTGGGGAAGGCGCCTGTTCAAATTCATCGGGATCATTGCAACCCGGCGGGCGTCCGGCGCATTGATGCGGCGGATGGTCCCGATGATGGTGGACCGCCGGGAGTGACGGGAATGATCAGGCAGACTTGGGTTCGGCGTTCGTTGCGGCTGATGGCAGCCGCTGTGATGGCCGGCGGCCTTTCGGCCTGTGTCGCCTATGACGACGGTTACGACGGCGGCGGTTATGGCGGCGGGAATTACGGCAATGGCGGCTATGGTGGCGGCAGCTATCGTCAACCCTATCCCAGCGGCTACGGCTATGGCGGCTCCTACAACGACGACGCGGCCCGCCGCGCGGCATGGGAGCGCCAGCGCCGCGAGCAGGAACGCCAGCGCTATGAATACGAACAGCGCCAACGCGAACAGCAGATCAAGGAACGCGACCGCGAGCGTTTTCAGCAGCAGCAACGCGAAATCGAATTGCGCCAGCAGTTGGAGCGCCAGCAGCGCGAACAGCAGCAGCAGGTCGAGAGGCGCCAGCGCGAAATGGAACAGCTGCGCAAGGCGCGCGAACGGGAATCCCAGCAGCAGGAAGAGCGTCGCCAGCGGGAACAGGAACAGGAACGCCGCCGCCAGGAACGCAACAAGCCCTGATCCGGCTCAGGCCTTCCGCGCGTCCGCCTCGTCGAGGATCTGTTCGATCGGCACGGGGCGGGCGATGGCATAGCCCTGGGCCATGTCGATGCCCATGTCGCGCAGCAGCTCCAGCGTCGCCTCGTCCTCGACGAATTCGGCGATCGTGTTGGCGCCGAACTTGTGGCCCAGGTCGTTGATGGATTCGACGATGGCGCGATCGACCGCGCTCGTCGTGATCTGCTTGATGAAATTGCCGTCGATCTTCAACTCGTCGACCGGGAACTTCCGCAAATAGGAGAAGGAGCTGAGGCCGGCGCCGAAATCGTCGAGCGTGATGCCGCAGCCGGTGGCCCTCGCGCGGGCGACGAAATCATTGGCGGCGGCCATGTTGTCGATCAGCGCCGTTTCCGTGATTTCAAAATGCAGGCGGTGGGGCTCGATGCCGCACAGCTCCAGCTCATGGCCGACGAAGGTCCACAGGTTGGGGTCGTTCAGGGAATTGGCCGACAGGTTGATGGCGAGGGCGAAGTCGCCGAGGCTGCCAAGGCGGGGGCCATAACGCCGCAAGGTGGTGCGGATGACCCAGCGATCGATCTCGCCCATCAGGTCGTAGCGCTCGGCCGCCGGAATGAAATGGCCGGGGTAAAGCAACTCGCCATTTTCACCCTGCATCCGCAGCAGGATCTCGTAATAGCGCCGGCCCGGCGTGTGATCGCTCAGATATTCGATGCGCTGGGCAAAGAGGCGGAAACGGTCGGCGGCGATGGCGGCCCTGATGCCCGAGGCGATCTGGATATCCCGGTGGTAGCGCCCGGCATCGCTTTCGTCGGCGCGATAGGTGCAGACCCGGTTGCGCCCGGTCGATTTCGCGGCATAGCAGGCGACATCCGCCCGGCTCATCAGCTCGCTGACCGCGACGCTGCCATCGGCGATCTCGGCAAGGCCGATGCTGCCGGTGACATGATAGGGCTTGCCGTCCCACGAGAAGGTCAGGGCCGAGAGGGCGCAGATGATGTTGCGGGCGACGCCCTCGGCTTCCTCGATGCTGCGATCGGCGAGGAGAATGGCGAATTCGTCGCCGCCGAGGCGCACCGTCACATCCTCTTCGCCGACGAGTTGACGGATGCAGTTCGCGACCTTGACCAGAAGGGCATTGCCGGCCTCGTGGCCGGCGCTGTCGTTCAGGATCTTGAAGCGGTCGAGATCCATGAAGGCGAGGGCGAAGCGGCGCCGCGTGGCCTGGACCTCGGCGCTGGCTTCACCCAGACGCTGTTCGAGGGCGAGACGATTGGGCAGGCCGGTCAGGACATCCTGGCGCGCCGACTGCGCCAGTTCCTGTTCGAGCGCGCGGGCCTTGGTCACGTCCTGGAACACCAGCACGGCGCCCAGAAGCTCACCCTCGGCATTGCGGATGGGCGCGGCTGAATCCTGAATGCTCAGGCGCCGGCCCTCGCGGCTGATCATGTTGGCGTCGCCCTTCATGTAATAGGGCTTCAGCGCGCGCAGGCAGGTTTCGATCGGGTTGGGCAGGTCGGCCCCGGTCGCCCCGTCGCAGATACGGAAGATTTCGGTCACCGGGAGGCCCAGGGCTTCGGCCGCGGTCCAGCCGGTCAATTGTTCGGCCACCGGATTCATGAAGGTGATCAGCGCGGACGTGTCCGTGCAGATGACCGCATCGCCGATCGAATAGAGGGTGACCCGCAGTCTTTCCTTTTCTTCGAACAGGGCGGCGGAAAGATCGCGCAGGCTTTCCTCGGCTTCCTTGCGGGCGGTGATGTCGGCATGGGTGCCGATCATCCGCGTGGCCCTGCCGCCGGCATCGCGGGAAACCACGCGGCCCCGGTCGAGAATCCAGATCCAGCGGCCATCCCGATGGCGCATCCGGAACTCGGCCGAGAACGTATCGCTGGTGCCCGTGATGCAGGCCTGATCGAGCTGCAGGGCGGCCCGGCGGTCGTCGGGATGGATCAGCTCCAGCCATTTGTTCTCGTCGTCGCCGAAGTCTTCCTGGCGCAGGCCCAGCATGGCGGTCCACATCGGCGAATAGAAGGTGTGGCCGGCGACGAGATCCCGGTCCCAGACGCCATGGCGGGCGCTTTCGAGCGCGAAGCTCCACCGGCTTTCACTTTCGCTCAGGGCGGCTTCGGCCTTCTTGCGCTGGTCGATATTCTCGACCTGGGCGATCAGGTGCCGGACCTCCCGGGACTCCGGATCGCGCGAGGCCGAGACGGCGAGATTGCACCACAGCACGCGGCCATCGCTCGTGAGGTAGCGTTTCTCCATGCGGTAACTGTCGATCACGCCTTCCAGCACCCGCTCCAGCTGGCTCTCGTCGTGCTTCAGATCTTCCGCATAGGTGATGTCGCGAAAATTGATGCCGGCCATCTCAGCCGTCGTGTAGCCCAGCATTTCGGCGAAGGAGCGGTTGCTTTCGATGATATGGCCATCGGGCGCGACGAAGGCCATGCCGATGGCGGCATTGTCCATCGCGCCGCGAAAGCGCTGTTCGCTTTCCAGCAGGGACCGGCGGCTGGCGCGATGGTCTTCAAGCAGGCGCGAAAGCGTATAGGGAACCGCCAGCAGGGCCATGGTCGGAAGATAGGCCGGCAGAAGCGCCAGGATCTGGCCCCAGTCCACGGGAATCTCGATCCGGCCGTCCACGGTCGCGATGGCCAGCAGATTGGAGATCGCGGCCGTCATCGCCATGGCGAAGCTGGACAGGCGCAACGACGCCAGCATCAGGAAAAGGGCGATGAGGACGAGCGGTGCATTGGCCCGGCCCGCGACGAATACCGCGATGAGGGTGCAGGCCACGGTAATGGCGATCACCTCGGCGATGCGCCAGCCCTCGACCATGCGCCGGGCGGCGGCGAGATCATAGGCAAAGCCGATGGGCAGGAAAATGATGGTGCCGACACAGGAGGACAGCCACCACAACCACCATATGCTCAGGAAGGGCAGGTCGCCCTGCATCAGTATCGTGGCGCTCGCCGCGACGGGAAGTCCGGTCAGCAGGGGGACGGCCGTGGCCGCGATCAGCAGGCTCCGGAATTCACCGGCGATGCCCTGCTTTCCGGCGAGGCGCTGCCGGGAGAGGCCAAGCGTTGCGCCGACATGAATGCTGATGCACAGGGCGAGGCCCACGGCGGGCAGCGGCGTCACGCCGCTGACGAGGCAAAACAGCAGGCCGGCAAGAGCGATCCCGACGATGGGGGCCGGGAGGCGCGACCAGGGACTGCGCCACAGAATGGCGACCATGGCGGCGTTGGCGAGGGAAATGGCCATGAGCACATTGCCCATGGGCGCCAGACGGGCGCCGATCAGGGCCAGCAGCAGGTAGAAAACGCCCGAACCGGTCGCGCAAGCCATCTGGCCAGCCGCCCGACGTCCGCCGCCGAGGCGGGCGAGCGCCGAAGGAGGCGACGTATCGTGCGCGGTTATACCGGTCATGGAACAAGACCCTCCGTCCCGACGAAGCCGCCAGGAGGTGAACGCAAACTGCGGAGGACGAGACAATGTGTCATTTCAAATCACGGCGCCCGGGCCTGCGCCAGGAGTGGCTACGGCAGAAGAGTTGCGGTCATACCTTTAAGGACAGGTTAAGGCGGAAGGGATGGGGCGTGGTCGCCATGCGACGAATCGCGTGGCGGGGGTGGTCACGCCGCCTCGCCCTTGTCGGTCTGGGACGGCTTTTCCGCGGTTGCCCCGCGCCTGAATTCGCCGGGCAGCATTCCCGTCCATTTCTTGAAGGCGCGATGGAACGAACTGGGATCGGCGAAGCCCAGCCGCTCGGCGATGTCGGCCACGCTGTTGCCGCTGTCGGTCAGGCAGCGGATGGCGAGATCGCGCCGCAGCGAGTCCTTGATCGCCTGATAATTCTGTCCTTCACCGTCGAGCCGGCGGCGCAGGGTCGAAGGGGACATGTGAAGTCCCGCCGCCAGACTGTCGAAATCCGGCCATTCCGCGACCGCGACACGGCGCAGGCTGCGGCGGATATGAACCGTCAGGCTGTCGTTGGAGCGGTATTTGACCAGGATGTTGGCGGGCGCGCGGCGCAGGAAGCTCTTCAACTCGGCCTCGCTGCGCTTCACCGGCAGATCGAGGGTCGCCGCGTCGAATTCCAGCCGGGTGCGGGCGCGGCCAAAGCGCAGGTCGTGGGTAAAGAGGGTGCGATAGTCGTCGATATAGGGCGGCTCGGCGCAGCGGAATTCCGCCGCCGTCACCGGGATGCGCCGGCCGGCCAGCCAGCAGGTCAGGCCGTGGGTGACCAGCCAGAAGGTGCAATAGGTGAAAGCCCGCAGCGGTGCTCCGGTCTCGGCGAGGGTGATCGAGGCCCGCTCGCCCTCCCGCACCAGCCGGGGCTGGAAATCGTCGAGGATCAGCGAGATGAAGCGCAGGGCCCGGCGCAACGCCTGGCCCACGGTTTCGGCGCCATGCGCGCTGCGCGCCATCAGGGCGAAACTGCCAGGCCGCATGGGGTGGTGGTCCATGCCGAAGAATTCGCAGTTCATCGCCCGCGCCAGCTGCAGCCACAGCGCGGCGTAATAGCTGGCCGGCACCCGGGCTTCCTCATCGGCGAGCAGGGCCGGGGAGATGCCGGATGCGGCCAGGACGGCATCGACATCGAGGCCCCGCCCGCGGGCGACCACCAGCGCCTCCTCGACCAGATGAACCGATATCGTGCCGCGCTGCATCATGGCCCCGGGCCGTTCCCCCTTGTTCGACATGGCAAATTCCGTCGTCGAATTTGGAGCCTGCTGCCATTGTAGCCGTCGCGCAATGGGCTTAACCCGTTCGCCAAAGGCCGAGGGCCGGAACAAGCCAAGGGAGATGCGCCGATGAAGCGTACCTATGATTCCGTCATTGCCGGGTTTTCCGTCGCCGCGCTCGAAAAAGAGCTGTTGAAGGGTAGCCTCGCCGGCGGCCTGAACGCTTGCGTCGAATGCTGCGACGCCCATGCGGAAGGCGGCAGGATCGCCCTGCATTACGAGAGCAAGGACGGCGGCAGCGCCGACTATACGTTCGAGCAGCTGCGCGACCTGTCGGCCAAATTCGCCAATTTCCTGGTCGCCAACGGTGCCAAGCCCGGCGACCGCGTCTCGGGCCTGCTGCCTCGGACGCCGGAGCTTCTCGTCACCATCCTCGGCACCTGGCGGGCCGGCTGCGTCTACCAGCCGCTGTTCACCGCCTTCGGCTCCAAGGCGATCGAGCACCGGGTGAAGACGGCGGAAAGCCGCTTCGTCGTCACCGACCTCGGCAATCGCTCGAAGCTCGACGATGTGCCCGATTGCCCGCCGGTCCTGACCGTGGGCAAGGACGTGCCGGCCGGCGACCTGAATTTCGAGGCGGAACTGGCGAAGCAGCCGGCCAGCTTCGAGCCGGTGCTGCGCGGCCCCGACGATGCCTTCCTCCTAATGTTCACCTCGGGCACCACGGGCCTGCCCAAGGGCGTGCCGGTGCCGCTGAAGGCGCTGCTGTCTTTCGGCGTCTACATGTGCGACGCGGTCGAGCTGCTGCCCGAAGACATCTTCTGGAACATCGCCGATCCGGGCTGGGCCTATGGTCTCTACTATGCCGTCACCGGCCCCCTGCTGCTCGGCCATACGACCATGTTCTACGACGGCTCCTTCACCGTCGAATCGACCTATGGCCTGATCAAGAAGCTGGGCATCACCAATCTGGCCGGCTCGCCCACCGCCTACCGCCTGCTGATCGCGGCCGGGCCGGAAGCCGCCGCGCCGATCAAGGGCCAGCTGCGCGCCGTCTCCTCCGCCGGCGAGCCGTTGAACCCCGAGGTCATCCGCTGGTTCGCCGAGCATCTGGCGGCGCCGATCAACGATCATTACGGACAGACCGAACTCGGCATGGTGGTCAACAACCACCATGGCATCGAGCATCCGATCCGCATGGGTTCCGCCGGCCTGTCGATGCCCGGCTATCATGCCGTCGTCGTCGATCCCGAGGGCCAGGAAGAACTGCCGGTCGGCAAGCCCGGCATTCTCGCCATCGACCGCAGCAAGTCGCCGCTGTTCTGGTTCCCCGGCTACCTGAACCGCGAGACCCCCAGCTTCGTCGGCAATTACTACCTGACCGGCGACACGGTCGAGCTGAACGACGACGGCTCGGTCAGCTTCGTCGGCCGGTCGGACGATATCATCACCTCCGCCGGCTATCGCATCGGCCCCTTCGATGTCGAAAGCGCGTTGATCGAACATCCCGCCGTGATCGAAGCCGCCGTGGTCGGCAAGCCCGACCCGGAGCGGACCGAGATCGTGAAGGCCTTCGTCGTCCTGTCCAAGGGCTTCGAGCCGTCGGACCAGCTGGCCGAGGAACTGCAGCAATATGTCCGCAAGCGCCTGTCGACCCATTCATTCCCGCGCGAGATCGAATTCGTGACCGACCTGCCCAAGACCCCCAGCGGCAAGGTCCAGCGTTTCATCCTGCGCAACCAGGAAGTGGCCAAGACCAAGGACGCCTCGGCGGCCTGATTTCGCTCCCTCCCGCGTCATCCCGGTGAAGCCTGGGATCTCGCGGGAGGGACGCCAGGTGCCCCTTCGTCTCGAGGTCCCGGCCTGCGCCGGGACGACGATAAAAGCGATAGACTTAAATTCTTCAGGAGCCTGACGTGCAGATCACGGGCAAGACCTTCATCGTTACCGGCGGCGCTTCGGGCCTCGGCCTCGCGACCGCGCGGATGGTCGTTTCGGCCGGCGGCAACGCCGTCCTCGTCGATGTCAATCCGAATGGAGCCTCGGTCGCCGAGGGCCTTGGCCCCAACGCCATTTTCGTGAAGACCGACGTCACCAGCGCCGACGACGCGCAAAGTGCGGTCGATGCGGCGATCGCGAAATTCGGCGCCGTGCATGGCCTCGCCAATTGCGCCGGCATCGTCATCGGCGAGAAGGTCGTCGGGCGCGACGCGCCCCACAGGCTCGACAGTTTCGCCAAGGTGATCAACGTCAACCTGATCGGCGCCTTCAACATGCTGCGCGTCGCCGCCTTCGCCATGGCGAAGAACGAGCCGGGCGAGGATGGCGAGCGGGGCGTGATCGTCAATACCGCCTCGATCGCGGCTTACGACGGCCAGATCGGCCAGGCGGCCTATGCGGCGTCCAAGGGCGGCGTGGTCGGCATGACCCTGCCGATCGCGCGCGAGTTGGCCCGCACCGGCATCCGCGTCGTCTCGATCGCGCCCGGCACCTTCGAGACCCCGATGATGGCGGGGATGCCGCAGGAGGTGAAGGAGTCTCTCGGCAAGCTCGTGCCGTTCCCCTCCCGCCTCGGCTATCCGGAGGAATTCGCCGCGCTGGTCAAGCATATCGCCGAGAACCGCATGTTGAACGGCGAAGTGATCCGTCTCGACGGCGCGCTTCGCATGGCCGCCAAGTAACAAGGAGAGGCATCATGGAAGATCCCATCGTCATCGTCGGTGCCGCGCGTACCCCCATGGGGGGATTTCAGGGCGACCTGAAGGATTTCACCGCCTCGCAGCTCGGTGCGACCGCGATCACGGGCGCGCTTTCCCGCGCCGGCCTGTCGCCGGATGCGGTCGAGGAGATCGTTTTCGGCTGCGTGCTGCCCGCCGGCCAGGGCCAGGCGCCGGCCCGTCAGGCCGCGCTGGGCGCGGGCTTGCCGCTGGGCGCGGGCGCGACCACGGTCAACAAGATGTGCGGCTCGGGCATGAAGGCGGCGATGTTCGCCCATGACCTGATCCTCGCCGGCTCCGCCAATGTCGCCGTCGCGGGCGGCATGGAGAGCATGACCAACGCGCCCTATCTCCTCGACAAGGCGCGGGGCGGCTATCGCATGGGCCATGGAAGGGTCATGGACCATATGTTCCTCGACGGCCTCGAGGACGCCTATGACAAGGGCCGCCTGATGGGCACCTTCGCCGAGGATTGCGCCCAGAGCTTCCAGTTCAGCCGCGAGGCCCAGGATGCCTATGCCATCGCCTCCCTGACCAAGGCCCAGACGGCGATCAAGGACGGCTCCTTCGTCAAGGAGATCGTCGCCGTTACCCTGAAGAAGGGCGGCGAGGTTTCGAGCGACGAGCAGCCGCCCAAGGCCCGGATGGACAAGATCCCGACCCTGAAGCCCGCCTTCCGCGAGGGCGGCACGGTGACCGCCGCCAATTCCTCCTCCATCTCGGACGGTGCCGCCGCGCTCGTCCTGATGAAGCGCTCGGAAGCGGAAAAGCGGGGCCTTACCCCCATCGCCGTCATCCGGGGCCACGCCACCCATGCCGACAAGCCCAGCCTGTTCCCGACCGCGCCCATCGGCTCGATCGAGAAACTGTTCGCCAAGACCGGCTGGACCAAGAAGGATGTCGACCTCTACGAGATCAACGAAGCCTTCGCCGTCGTCGCCATGGCGGCGATCCGCGAGCTTGGCCTCGATCCGGCGGCGGTGAATATCCACGGCGGCGCCTGCGCCCTCGGCCATCCCATCGGTGCCTCGGGCGCGCGCATCCTGGTCACGCTGCTGGCCGCGCTCGAGAAATACGGCCTGAAGCGCGGCGTCGCCTCGCTCTGCATCGGCGGCGGCGAAGCCACCGCCCTTGCCGTCGAGCTGGTGCACTGACATGAGCGACTTCGGTTACACCGAGGAACAGGTCCAGATTCGCGACGCGGCACGTTCCTTCGCCGCGGAGCGTCTGGCGCCCTTCGCCGGCGACTGGGACCGCAACCACGAATTCCCGGCAGAGGCCGTCGCCGAAATGGGCGAGCTCGGCTTCTTCGGCATGGTCGTGCCCGAGGAATGGGGCGGCTCGGACACCGGCAACCTCGCCTATGCCATGGCGCTGGAAGAGATCGCGGCGGGCTGCGGCGCGCTCTCGACCATCATGAGCGTGCATAATTCCGTTGGCTGCCTGCCGATCCTGAAGTTCGGCAATGAGGCGCAGAAGGCGAAATATCTCCCCGACATGGCCGCCGGCAAGGCCATCGGCGCCTTCATGCTGACCGAACCCCAGGCCGGCTCCGACGCCGCCGACCTGAAGACCCGCGCGACCAAGGACGGCAACAGCCATTATGTGCTGAACGGCACCAAGCAGTTCATCACCTCGGGCAAGAACGCCAAGGTCGCCATCGTCTTCGCCGTGACCGATCCCGCCGCCGGCAAGAAGGGTATTTCCGCCTTCATCGTGCCGACCGACACCCCGGGTTACAAGGTCGCCCGGGTCGAGGACAAGCTGGGCCAGCACGCTTCCGATACCTGCCAGATCATCTTCGAGGATCTGCGCCTGCCGGCCGAGAATCTGCTCGGCAAGGAGGGGGAGGGCTACAGGATCGCCCTCTCCAACCTCGAAGGCGGGCGTATCGGCATCGCCGCGCAATCGGTCGGCATGGCCCGCGCGGCCTTCGATTACGCCGTCGCCTATGCCAAGGAGCGCGTCACCTTCGGCCAGCCGATCATGAACCATCAGGCCGTGGGCTTCCGGCTCGCCGACATGGCGACCCAGATCGAAGCCGCGCGCCTCATGGTGCACCGCGCCGCGCGCCTGCGCGAAGCCGGCCTGCCCTGCCTGATCGAGGCAAGCCAGGCCAAGCTCTTCGCGTCGGAAATGGCGGAGCGGGTCTGTTCCGTCGCCATCCAGACCCTGGGCGGCTATGGTTACCTGGCGGATTACCCGGTGGAGCGGATCTATCGCGACGTCCGGGTCTGCCAGATCTACGAGGGCACCTCGGACGTTCAGCGCATGGTGATCGCCCGAAGCCTTTGAATCTCCCTACGCGACGCTCAACTTGTTGCCCTGGCGGCCCAGCCGCCGGGGCATTTTTTCGTCGAGCAGGGCAGCGACGCCGCCGGCCGACAAGAGGTTCCGCGCCTCGGCCTTTTCCGCCTCGGTCAGGGCGGCGAAGGCATCCTGCACCCGCTGCAGCATCCACAGGGAATGGCCGGCGGACATGACCTCGATGGTGGTGCCCTGGATCTCGAAGCGGATGGGACCGAAGCTCGGCTGATCCACGCCCTTGGGCGAGACCGGGCTGCCGGCGGGCAGGTCCGCGTTCTCGCTTGCCCAGGCGGCGAAGAGGGTCAGGGTTTCGCGCAGCTCCGGCCCGAATTCCTCCGCCATCAGATCGAGCACGGCGCGCAGCGTATCGCTCGCGGCAAATCCGGGCGCGGTGTCCGGAAATTCGGGCGATGTGTCTTCGCCCGCGTTCATCCGTTCCGTCCAGCGATAGACGAGGGGCGCCTTCGACTGCATCAGCGCGGCCGGAAACGGATCGCGGCCAAGGTGGGCGTGCAGCGGCCCCATCAGACCGTAATCCGCCCGCGACGGACTGCCGCCGAGGAGATAGGGCGCCGCCGAGAAATGCCGGTCCAGACGGTCGAGCAGGGCGAGATATTGCGCCTCGATCGCGGGAATCGAGCTTTCCGTGATGCCGAGGGGCGGCAGATAGGCGGCCATGCGCCCGGCCAGCATCCGCCCGGTATCGAGACCCTTGGCGGTATCGCCCCGGGCCACCAGCCGGGCGAATTCGCCGATGATGAAGGCTTCGTTCTCCGCCCGGAAGTTCCAGCGGTAATGCATGGCCGGGCGCAGCATGGCCCGGTCGGCGTAAGCCTCGACGAAGAGTTCGACCACGCGGAGGGCCCCCGAGGGCGCGGCGCCCAGCAAGCCGAGACTGGCCATGTGATCGAGGATTTCCGCCGAATCCTGCACGATCGTACCGTCCGGGAATTCGACCACGGGGATGCGCTGGTTCTGCGCCGCCGGCAGGATGCGCTCGCGGTATTCGGGATGGCTGGCGAAATATTCACGGAAGGTCACGCGCTGCTTGCGCAGGGCGGAACGGACCTTGGCGGTGTAAAGCGAGCAGGGGGCGCCATAAAGCTGCAGGGCGGGCATGGGTGTTTCTCTCCTCGGTCCCGGACGGTGCTTTGCCGTCCGGTGATGTTCCGCGACATGACGCGGGGGGCGGCTGGCGGTGCTATTCTCGCCGCCAACAGCGATTCCAGGACCCGATCATGACGGTGACAATCTATCACAATCCGAAATGCAGCACATCGCGCAGCACCCTTCAGCTCATCCGCGATGCCGGCGTGGACCCCCTCGTGATCGACTATCTGAAGACGCCGCCCAGCCGGGCCGATCTGGCCAAGCTCGCCGCGACCAGGGGCCTGTCCGCCCGCGACCTGCTGCGCGCCAAGGAGCCGCTGGCGAAGGAAATGAAGCTGGCCGGGGCCTCCGACGACGCCATTCTCGACGCGATCGCCGCCCATCCCATCCTGCTGAATCGCCCGATCGTGACGACACCGAAGGGCGGCAAGGCCACCCGCCCGCCCGAGACGGTGAAAGACCTGCTGTGATGCGCTTCATCGATCCGCGGGATTTCACCGCCGACCGGCCGTGGGGCGCCCTCGACATCACCCGTTTCGAGGCGGCGACGGTGCGCCTGCACTGGACCGACAAGCCTTACGTCTGGCACGTGAACGACGGCGAGGAAGTCTTCGTCGTCCTCGACGGCACGGTCGACATGCATTGGAAGGACGGGCAGGGGATCGAGCGCGTAACGCGCATGAAGGCGGGCGATATCGCCCATGCCGGCATCGGGGCGGAACATGTCGCCCACCCCGTGGGACCCGCCCGCATCCTCGTCGTCGAGCAGCCGGGATCGGTCTGAACCAACCCCGGCCGGGTATTCAGCGCTTCGCGCCGAAGGAGCCCGAGGTGTGGATCGCGCCCAGCTCCGGATCGTTTTCGACGATGCCCCAGGTGCCGCCGACTTCTTCGGCATTTAGGCCGTAGAAATGGCCGGCCAGGGCACCGCTGCCGTCGAGGGTTTCGGTCCCCATCATGACCGCCATGCCATTTCCGGTGTCACCATAGAAGCTGGCGCCGGCGGGCGTGATGGTGGCGCCGCTGAAGCCGATGGTGTCCCCGGGTTCGGTCGGGTGGACAGTCTCGCCATCGTAGAATTTGATGTCCGAGATCGTCGCCGACAGCCGGTCGGTCTCGAAATTGGCGGTCAGCGCAATCTTGCCGGCAAGGGCAAGGGAGAGATTGGCATCGGTCGCCACAGTCGAGCCAACCGTGATACCGGTGTAGGTCGCGGTGGCCGGCAGGCTGGCGATCGTGTTCAGATCGGGGCTGACCTCGCCGATCGAGACGCCGCCCGAGGCGATGAACTGGTCGGATCCATCGGTGAAAGTATCGAAGAACGACCAATAGCCAAAGCTGGTGTAGCTGAGGGCGACCGTGCCCGAGCCGTCAAAGAAAACGCCCACCAGCTGTGCGCCTTCCGGCCGGTCGTATTCGCTGGCGCGAAAGCCGCGGAGGTCCGCGACGTCCGTGTAACCGAGGCGCAGGCCCGAAGCGAGGCTCGACAGATTCTCCCAGTGAAGGAAGCGGGCCCTGATGGCGTGTTCGCGGCCATCTTCCAGCGGCTCGCTCCATTGCAGGACCAGGCTGTCCGGGGTGTTGCTGCCTTGGAAATAGGCGGTGGAGAAGAGGAAGGGGGAGTCGCTGGCAACCCTTAGAGCTGGCGCGGCACCGGGCAATGTGCCGCCGAAACTGCCGACCGCCAGTTCCGTCGCATCGACGCTCGCCAAGGGCGTGATGATGCTCCGGAAAGATGTGATCGTGCCGACCGGCGGGGTTCCGCCGCCACCGCCACCGTCGCCACCGCCCCCACCGCAGGCCGCGAGACCCATGGTCGCCAACGCGGCCAAGGTGTTCCAGGCTGTTCTGCTCATCCTATCCCCCTGTCCTTACGCCTCAAGATATTCAACCAAGGGAAGATATCGCCTTTCCGATGCCGGATAAATGACACAGCGCAGCCTTCGCGCGAAAATTCAGAACTCCTTCGTCAGGCCGATCTGGAAAATGTCGCGGTCGTAGGTGTAGATGTCGACGTTCGAGGAATTCTCGACATGGGTGTAGCGAAAGCTTGGCGTTGTCTGCCAGAAGATCAGGCTGCGGTTCAGCAGGCTGAAGCCATATTGCCGGTTCTCGTCGCGGCGCGTCGTCTGGAAGAAGTCCGAAAAGCCCTCGAACCAGGTCTTGCCAAGCCGGGCCGAAGCGCCGGCCGAGAAGCCCCACGGCAGGTCGCCGTAGACCCCGACGGAGACACCGGCCCCATCATTGGCGAGCAGGTCGTTGTCGAAGGCATCGCGCCGGGCATCGAGCGAGCTGTAGAGCAGGAGGTCGGGCCGCACCGCGTAGCGCAGCGTGATCGAGCCATCGCTCGAGGCGCCTTCGCGGCCCGGATCGGCCTGGCTGGTGACCTGCCCGAGGCGCAGCGCGGCTTCCAATTTGACCTGTTTCGACAGCAGATAATTGCCGTCGACCTGCATGCCCATGAAGAGGGTATAGGGGTCGAGGCCATACCAGCGGTAATAGCCGCTCAGACCGAAGCCGATTTCCCCCCGGTCGAGAAGGTAGCGCGGTCCGGCGGAGAAATTCAGGATCGTGTCGTCGTATTCGCTGTCCTCATAGGAGCGCTGCGTGAGGCCGCCCCCGGTCTGGATGCGCCAGCGGCCTTCGTCGGCGAAGCGATATGTGCCCCTGACCGCGGTCAACAGGCCGGTCCCCGATTTCTTCACCGACGATTCGTTGAGGTAATAGGACAGGCCGCCGAGATTGACTTCCCGGCTTTCGGCGCCGCCATTGATGTTGCTGTCGGGCACGATGGCGAATTCGGCCGACAGGGTCCAGAGCCGGCGCTTGCGGATGGCCGACAGGAATTTGCCGATATTGTCCTGCACGGCCTGGGGTAGGTCGGCGGACATCACCCGCTCGAACTGGAAGCGGGCGCGTTCGTCCTGATCGCCCGCGAGAAACAGTGCCCGGGCCAATTCCAGCCGGACGCGGACAAGGCCAGGATCACGGACCAGGATCGCGTCGAAGATCGCGATGGCGCCGACATAGTCACCGGCGGCGACGGCCTGCAGGCCCTGACGGAATTCGGTCTCGGTGCGCAGTTGTTCCGCCGTCGGCGCGGATGATGCCGCTGGCTCCTGCGCTATGGCGGGCAGGGAAGAAGCCAGGCCGAGGATCAGGAACACCCCACCGGCGAGGCGCGGAAACAGCGACATTCTTTCCCCCCGGTCGCGCCGGAATCGCGATGGGGGCAGTCTAGATCAACGCCTCGGTGGCGTCACGCCGCCGCCTGCTGCCGCTGGTCGAAATCAATTCTTGCCTTCTCCACCGCTTCCATATGGCCCTCCGCCCATAGACGCAGCGGCTCCAGGGTCGCCGCCAGCGTCCGGCCGAGATCGGTGATGGCATATTCGACCGTGACCGGCACGGTCGGATAGGCCGCGCGGGTGACCAGGCCGTCGCGTTCCAGGCTCTTCAGGGTTTGGGACAGGACCTTCTGCGACAGGCCGTCGATACCCCGGCGGAGTTCGTTGAAGCGCATGGTGCGGCTCGCCAGCAGGCCGAGGAGCAGCACGGTCCATTTGTCGGCGATCCGGTCGAGGATCTGCCGCGTCGGGCATTGGGCGCTGAAGGCGTCGGGTTGGTCCATGGCATGGGTCCGGGTTTCGTCAGGGTAACCTGATGACTGAAAAGTGCCTTCTTCACAAGCAGCTTTCAAGGTGGCATCTGGTTTCCATCTGAAACTAACTGATGGAAGGAAGCCTGTCATGTCAAAGATTGCGCTGATCGGTGCCTCCGGCAATGCCGGCTCGAAAATTCTCGCGGAACTGGTTGCCCGTGGCCATGCGGTCACGGCGATTGCCCGGGACACGTCGAAGATTGCCGCTCTCAGCGGTGTCAGGCCGCTGTCGGTCGATGCCAACGATGGCAAGGCCCTGGCCGAGGCGCTGAAAGGCCACGACATCGTGATTTCGGCGGTGCATTTCCTCGCCAGCGACGCGGAAACGCTGATCGGTGCGGTGAAGGCCGCCGGGGTGAAGCGCTATTATGTCGTCGGCGGGGCTGGCAGCCTCGAGGCGGCACCGGGGCTTCGGGTCGTCGACACGCCGGAATTTCCGGAACTCTACAAGGGCGAGGCCCTGAAGGGCGCGGCTTTCCTTGAGCTTCTGAAGGCGGAGAAGGGGTTGGAGTGGAGCTTCCTCTCCCCCTCGGCGCTGTTCTTCGACGGCCCGCGCACGGGCAAGTTCCGTCTTGGCGGGGACGGTCTGCTGGTGGCGGCCGATGGCAACAGCTCGATCTCCTTCGCCGATTTCGCCATCGCCCTCGTCGACGAGATCGAAGCGCCGAAGCATGTGCGTCGGCGCTTCACCGTCGGCTACTGATCAGGCGTTGCGCAGGTACCAGACGTAGTCGAGCGCCGAGACCTGGGCGTAGAAGCGGTCGAGTTCCGCCTTCTTGATCGCGGTGAAGACCTCGGCGTAGCGCGCGCCGAGGTAATCCCGCATCAGGGCCGACCGCTCGAAGATCGCGATCGAATCCGCCCATTGGGTCGGCAGGCGGTCGGCGGTTTCGGCGTAGCCGTCCCGCTCGATGATGGCGGGCGGCGTCAGCTTGTTGACCATGCCGTGATGGGCCCCGGCGAGGACGGCGGCCAGCGCCAGATAGGGATTGGCGTCGGCGCCGCAGACCCGGTGTTCGATATGCCGGCTGTTGGCGGGGCCAATCGGCACCCGGACCGAGACCGAGCGGTTGTTGACGCCCCAGCAGGGCGCGATCGGGGCGTAGGAGCCGAGGCGGAAGCGGCGGTAGGAATTGGCGCCCGGGGCGAAGATCGCCGTTGCCTCGTGCATGGTCTCGATCAGGCCGGCGATGGCGCTCTGCATGATCGCGGGTCCGCGTTCTTCCTCGCTGGCATAGGCGTTGCGGCCGCTCTCGTCGTTCATCGAGAAATGAAGATGCAGCCCCGAGCCGGTGCGCCCTGTGAAGGGCTTGGCCATGAAGGTGGCGATAAGATTGTGCTTCTGGGCGACACCGCGAATGGTGCGCTTGAAGAAGATCGCCTCGTCGATCGCCTTCATCGCGTCGGGCTGGTGGCGCAGGGTGATTTCGAACTGGCCGGGGGCGAATTCGCTGATCGCGGTTTCCGCCGGCAGGGCCTGCGCATCGGCCGCCGCCTGAAGCTCGGTCAGGAAGGCGCCGAATTCTTCCAGCGCGTTCAGCTCGTAAACCTGCGTCGTCACCAGCCGCTGGCCGGTCAGCGGCGACTTGGCCAGCTTGATCATGCCATCGGCGCCGATCTCCGGGTCGACGACATAGAATTCCAGCTCGGCGGCGACGACGGGCGTGAGGCCCAGCGCCTCGTAACGCTTCACCACCCGGGCGAGGGCATGGCGCGGGTCCGCCTCCTCGGGCCGGCCGTCCAGGTGCCAGACCGACAGGATCACCTGGGCGGTGGGCACGGGCAGCCAGGGCGCGCGGCGCAGGGTGCCGGGCACCGGGAAGGCCAGACGGTCGGCGTCGCCTTCCTCCCAGACGAGGCCGGTTTCGTCGACATCGGCGCCGGTGACGTCGAGGCCGAGGATGGAACAGGGCAGGGGCCGGCCGTTGGTATAGACCGAGGCCAGCTCGTGGCGGCGCACGGTCTTGCCGCGGGCAACGCCGCTGGTATCGGTCAGCACCAGTTGGACCGCCTCGATATCCGGGTTGGCGGCGAAGAAGGCGACGGCTTCGGCGCCGTCGGTCGCTGCGGGGTGGGGGGCGGCGGGATGGGTGAAGGACAAGATCAGGCTCCGGCAAGCAAGGCGCCGCAGGCGGCGGCGATGCAGGCGACCAGGGCGTCGACATCCTCGGCCGTGGTCGCGGGACAGGTCAGGGTCATATTGTGGAACGGGGCGATGAGGAAGCCCCGGTTCATCAGATAGAGATGGATCGCGGCCTCGAGGTCGCCATGCATCGATGTGGCCGCCTCGGCGCCATTGCGGGGCGGCACCGGGCCGCAGACGAATTCCGCCCGCGCCCCCACCGCCGAGACATGCCAGGGCAGGCTGTTCCCGGCGATCACGGCGCGGATACCCCCCGCCAGCCGCGCCGACATGGCCAGCATATGGTCATAGGCGGCATCGGTCATGACCTGTTCGAGATTGGCCCGCAGCGCGCGCAAGGCGAGGGCATTGGCCGACAGGGTGGTGCCCATGCCCGAATGGCCGGGGCCGGCCTTGGCCCGGGCCACCTTCATGGCGGCGGCGACCTCGTCGGTGAAGCCCCAGACGGCGCAGGGCACGCCACCGGCGATGGCCTTGCCGACGACGAAGAAATCGGGCGACAGATCGTGCTTGCGGGTCCAGCCGCCGGGGCCGGTCGAAATCGTATGGGTCTCGTCGATCAGCAACAGGGTGCCGGTCCGCTTGCAGGCGGCCTGGACACCGTCGAGGAAGCCGTCCGCCGGCAGGACCATGCCGATATTGGTCAGCGCGGGTTCGGTGATCACGCAGGCGACATCGCCCTGGGCAAGGGCGGCTTCCAGCGCCGGCAGGTCGTTGAATTCCACGACGGCGGCCGTTTGCGTCAGGTCTGCGACCTGGCCCAGCAGCCCGGGGCGGTGAATGACCTTGCCGTCCCGCAGACGGACGAAAGTCTCGTCCACCGTGCCGTGATAGCAGCCGTTGAAGACCAGGATCCTGGGCCGGCCGGTGATCGCCCGCGCCCAGCGCAGGGCGAAGCGGTTGGCGTCGGTCGCCGTCGCCGCGACCTGCCATTGCGGCAGGCCGAAACGCGCGGCCAGCAGGCGGCCGATGGCCGGCACATCCTCGGTCGGCAGCATATAGGTCAGGCCGTGGCCGCCCTGTTTCGCCAGAACCTCCATGATCGGGGCCGGCGAATGGCCGAACATCGAGCCGGTATCGCCCAGACAGAAGTCCCGGTAGTCGTTGCCGTCGACATCGGTCAGGCGGGCGCCGCTGGCCCTGGCGACGAAGAGCGGGAAAGGCGTGCCCCAGTCGGTCATCCAGTGCATGGGCACGCCATCGGGGAAATGCGCCTTCGCTTCCTGTCCCAGCTGCCTCGAGCGGGGATTGCGGTCGATGAAGCGGGCGGTTTCCGCCGCGAGGCAGGCTTCGATCTGGCGGGTGCCGATGCCGGCGACGCTGGGGGTCATGCGCGAAACCTGCGGGGAGGATGGGGCGGCGATCATGCGTCGCTCGGGGTGGTATCGGCAAGACCCGGCTGCGGGGGCCTCCCTTGCGTCACCGGCAAAGGGGACTGCGCGGGGCGATGTCCCCGTGCTATAGCGGGGGCACGCCATGACGACCGACGATCGCCCTTCACCCGCCGCGACACCGCTTCCCGATGATCTCGCGGGCAAGATCGGCACGGGCGGCAAGTCCGATATCTATGACCTGGGCGACGGCCGCGTGCTCAAACTCTATCACGAGCGCTTCCGGGCCGAGACCTGCCGTAACGAATTCGATCTGACGCGCGCGGCCATGGCCGCCGGCCTGCCGGTCTGGCAGGTTCATGACCTGCGGGAATGGGCGGGGCGCTTCGGCCTCGTTGGCGACTTCGTGCCCGGGCGGGATGTCAGCGCGGTGATGATGCGCCAACCCTGGCGGTCCTTCGGCCTGATCCGCCGGCTGGCGGAGATCCAGCATCAGTTTCATTTGGCACCGGGCGTGATCCAGCGGCCGGCCCGGCAGATGAGCCTCGATCATGCCCTGAGCCTGCTGTCGCGGCTCGATTCGCCCTTCGCCGCGCTGGTCGGCGATATCCTGCGCGAGGAGCGAAGCCTTGCCTTCTGCCATGGCGATTTCAACGGCGCGAACGCGAGGCTGCACCACGGCCGCATCCTGATTCTCGATCTTGAGCGGGCGGGGCGGGGCGAGGCGGATCTTGATGTCGCGCGTACCCTGTCGTGGCTGATGCTGGGCAAGGGCAACGACCGCCAGCTGGCCGGGGGGGAGAGGGCCTTCCGCTTCTGGCTGGCGGAAATCTATCTGGCGCATTATTGCGCCGTCTCGGGCAAGGCGGCCCGGCCGATTCTTGCCTGGCTGGTGGCCGAGATCTGTCGTCGTCGGCGCGGCGTTCCGGCGGACCGCACGGCGGAAGCGGTGCTGCGGCGCCTGCGCGGCTGGCTGTTCCGGCTGGCGGGACGGTGACGCCGGAATGGAATGCGGTTCGTCTCGCAACCCCGGCCGGCTTGCCGCATAGTATTGAAAACAACGGGGGCGCGAATCCGGGTGACGACATTTCGGGCAATGGCATCGGAGCGGCGCGGGCGTCCGCTGGTGCGATGCGAACTGGCGCGGCCGCCGCTCGGTCCCGGGCAGGTTCGGATCAAGGTGTCGGCCTGTGGCGTGTGCCGAACCGATCTTCATCTCGTCGACGGGGAATTGCCGGCGGTGGCCGGGGCCGTGGTGCCGGGTCACGAGGTGATCGGCCGCGTGATCGAGGTCGGCGCGGGCGTGACCCGCTGGGTCCCCGGCGACCGGGTCGGCGTGCCCTGGCTCGCCCATGCCTGCGGGACCTGCCGCTACTGCCTGCGCGGGCAGGAAAACCTGTGCGAGACCGCCCGTTTCACGGGCTATACCGCCGCTGGCGGCTATGCCGAGGAAATGGTGGCGGAGGCGGATTTCGTCCTGGCGATTCCCGATCGCTATGACGATCGCTCGGCCGCGCCGCTGCTTTGCGCCGGCTTGATCGGCTATCGCACCTGGGCGATGGCGGGGCCGGCCTCGGCGCTCGGCATTTTCGGCTTCGGCGCCGCGGCCCATCTGATCGCCCAGATCGCCATCGCCAAGGGTCAGCGTGTCCATGCCTTCACCCGGCCGGGCGATGTCGCGGCGCAGGATTTCGCCCGGGGGCTTGGCGCCGTCTGGGCCGGCGGCTCGGACGAAGCGCCGCCCGAGGTACTCGACGCCGCGCTGATCTTCGCGCCCGTGGGCGAACTCGTGCCGATCGCGCTGTCGCGGGTCGACAAGGGCGGCACGGTGGTTTGCGGCGGCATCCACATGAGCGACATCCCCAGCTTTCCCTATGAAATCCTGTGGCACGAACGGGTACTGCGCTCGGTCGCCAACCTCACGCGGAAGGACGGCGAAGCCTTCATGGCGCTGGCGGCGGCGATCCCGCTGAAGGCTGCCACCGTGGCCTATCCCCTCGACAGGGCGAACGAGGCCCTGGGCGACCTGCGCAGCGGTCGATTACAGGGGGCCGCCGTCCTCGTCCCCTGAGGCGGCGAGGGCGGCCTCGACCAG
>NZ_JBAQRT010000342.1:0-8971 GCF_049306435.1 Zavarzinia sp. | reverse complement strand
GTGCTGACCGGGCGCGACACGGGCGCCGCGCGGCGCCGGCTGCTGGCCGATCTGGCGGCGGGGAACATCGACATCCTGGTCGGCACCCATGCCCTGCTGGAAGGCGAAGTGACCTGGCGCGACCTTGGCCTTGCCGTCATCGACGAGCAGCACCGCTTCGGCGTCGACCAGCGCCTGACCCTCGCGGCCAAGGGCGAGGACGGGCTGGATGTCCTCGTCATGAGCGCGACCCCCATCCCCCGCACCCTGACCCTGACCGCCTTCGGCGACATGGATGTCTCGCGCCTGACCGAGAAGCCGGCGGGGCGGCAGAAGATCGACACCCGCGTGGTCTCCCTCTCCCGCCTCGACGAGATGGTGGAGGCGGTTTCCCGCGCCCTCGACCGGGGGGCGCAGGTCTATTGGGTCTGCCCGCTGGTGACCGAATCGGAAACCAGCGACGCGGCGGCGGCGGAGGATCGTTTCGCCCATCTCGCCGCCCGTTTCGGCGCGCGCGTCGGCCTCGTCCACGGCCGCATGAAGGCGGCGGAAAAGGACCGGGTGATGCAGGCCTTCGCGGAAGGCACCCTGCGCCTCCTGGTCGCGACCACGGTGATCGAGGTCGGCGTCGACGTGCCCAATGCCACCGTGATGATCATCGAACAGGCGGAGCGTTTCGGCCTCGCCCAGCTGCACCAGTTGCGCGGGCGGGTCGGCCGGGGCAGCGAGGCATCCTTCTGCATCCTGATGATGGCGGACAGCGCCGGCAAGACCGCGCGCCAGCGATTGGAGACCTTGCGCGAAACCGACGACGGCTTCGTCATCGCCGAGGCCGACCTGAAAATCCGGGGCGCGGGCGAAATCCTCGGCACCAGGCAATCGGGCGTGCCGGAATTCCGCCTGGTTGATCTCGACCGTCATGCGGGATTGATGGAAATCGCGCATGATGACGCCCGTCTGGTGCTGGAGACCGACCCGCAGCTCGAATCGCCGCGGGGACAGGCCTTGCGCCATCTGCTTTATCTGTTCGAGCGGGATGCGGCGGTCCGCTATCTCGCCTCTGGTTAGGGTCAAACAAGGGACGTTTCATGCCCCAGGTCACGGTCCGCATCGAAGAGGGCATCGCCCTCGTCGTCCTCAGCAATCCGCCCCATGGTCATGTCGACCGGGTGACGGTGGAACAGCTCGGCTTCGCCCTCGACACGATCGAGGCCAATCCGTCCGTCTTCGCCGTCGTCGTCACCGGGGGCGAGGCCGGCGTCTTCGCCAGCCATTATTCGGCGGAAGAGCTCGAAATCCTCTCCCGTCACCTGCGCATGACGAAACAGGCGCCGGGGGAGGACCCGCTGCCGCTCGCCACGCTCTTCGCCCATACACTGGCCCGGATCGAGGCCAGCCCCCTGCCCTTCATCGCCGCGATCAACGGCACCTGCATCGGCGCCGGTTTCGAGATCGCGCTGGCCTGCGACATCCGCATCGTCGAGGACGACGGCTATACCATCGGCCTGCCGGACGCCAACCTCGGCCTCGTGCCCGGGGCCGGCGGCAGCCAGCGCCTGACCCGGCTGATCGGCCAGGCCCGGGCGCTCGAACTCCTGCTGATGGGCCGCACCGTCTCGCCCATCCAGGCGGTGCAGATGGGCATCGCCCAGGAACTGGCGCCGGATCTCGCCATCGACGCGGCGACCATCATGGCCGGCCGTTTCGCCGACCAGTACCGCCCGGCGACCGCCCGGCTGAAGCATTTGATCCGGGGCGCCGCCGACCTGCCGCTGGCGCAAGGCATCGCGGCGGAACGCGCGGCTTTCCTCGCCCTGCTGCGCGAGGACGAGCCCCTCGCCCGCCTGCACGACCTGAACCGGGGCGAGCGCGACATCACCGACTGAGCCCGCCTACCCGATGGGGGGGAGCCTCGCGCGGCAATTCCGGCCATGATTGCCCCCGGGGGCGCCGCGAGAAACGACGGCCGCCCCGGTAACGGGAGGATTGTCATGAACAAGGATATGAAGGCCGCGGCCGATGCCGTGCTGACCGGCACCGTCGAGAGCGCGCCGGGCATTCCCAGCGTCGTCGCCATGGCGACAAATCGCGACGCCACCATTTACGAGGGCGCGGCGGGCCTGCGCTGCCTCGGCCAGCCACAGGCGATGACGGCGGACACGGTCTTCGCCCTGTTCTCCTGCACCAAGGCGGTGACCAGTACCGCCGCGCTCCAGCTGGTCGAGGAAGGTCTCCTCGATCTCGACGTGCCGGCCAGCCGCTATGTGCCCGACATCGCGCGGATCCAGGTGCTCGACGGCTTCGATGCGGCCGGCAAGCCGGTGCTGCGCGCACCGAAGCGTGACATCTCCACGCGGATGCTGCTGCTGCACACCTCGGGCTTCGGCTATTCCTTCTTCAACGAAAAGATCCGCGATTTCGAGGTCGCGACCGGCCTGCCCATGATCATCTCGGCGACCCGGGCCGCGCTCATGGCCCCCCTCGCCTTCGAACCCGGGGAGCGCTGGCATTACGGCATCGGCATCGACTGGGCCGGCCTCGTCATCGAATCCTTACGCGGCAAGCGCCTCGGCGCGGTGATGGACGAGCGGATCTTCGCCCCCCTCGGCATGACGGATACCGCCTTCGCCCCCCGGCCGGACATGGAGGCGCGCCTCGCCACCATCCATCACCGGCTGGACGACGGCACGCTGATCGCCGATCCGACCTTGCGCCTGTCCAACCCGCCGGAGGTCGACCTCGGCGGTGCCGGTTTGCACGGCACGGTCGGCGACTACATGCGCTTCATCCGGCTGTGGCTGGGCGATGGGCGGGGCGAATTCGGCCGGGTGCTGAAGCCCGAAACCATCGAGATGGCGGTGAAGAACGGCCTTGGCGAGCTGAAGGTGACGGCGCTTTCGACCGCCATTCCCGCCCTGACCCATGATGCCGAATTCTTCCCCGGCATGAGCAAGTCCTGGGCCCTCGGCTTCATGCTGAACGACGAGCTGGCGCCGACGGGGCGCAGCGCGAATTCCCTCGCCTGGGCGGGGCTGGCCAATCTCTATTACTGGATCGACCGCGAGCAGGGTCTCGGCGGTTTCTGGGCGACCCAGATCCTGCCCTTCGCCGATCCGGCCTCGGTCGGCGGTTATCTCGCCTTCGAGGGCGCGGCCTACGCCGGCCTGGCCCGGGCCCGCGCGGCCTGACGGTCTGCCGGGCGCGGGTTCAGGCGACCCGCGCCCGATTGCGCAGCGTCTCGAACGCGACGAGGGCGAGCGCGGCCCAGATCAGCACGAAGGTGATGATATGCACCGTCGTCAGCGGCTCGCCATTGATGAAGACGGCGATCAGGAACATGCCGGTCGGCGCGATATACTGGAACAGCCCGAGGGTCGAGAGCTGCAGCCGCTTGGCCGCCGCGTTGAACCAGATCAGCGGCACGGCGGTGACGACGCCCGCCGCGACCAGCAGCGCGTCCGTGCCGAGGCCGAAGCGCCCCATGCCGCCGAAGCCCTCGCTTTCGCGCAGCAACAGCCAGGGAATCGCGACCAGCGCCATAAGGCCGCTCTCGATGGCGAGACCCACCAAAGGATCGGCCGGCGCCATCTTGCGCAGGAGGCCGTAGAGACCGAAGGTCAGCGCGAGGAACAGCGCCATATAGGGCGGCACGCCGAGCGAAATCGACAAGAGCGTGACACCGATCGTCGCCAGCGCCACGGCGACCCGACGAAAGCCCGACAAGGGCTCGCGCAGGATGACGACGCCGAGCAGCACATTGACCAGCGGATTGATGTAATAGCCGAGGCTGGCCTCGAGCGCGTAATTCGACTGCATCGCCCAGATGAACATATACCAGTTGGACGCCAGCAATCCCGCGGTGGCGGCCAGGATCATCAGGGATTTCGGCCGTCGCAACGCCTCGACCAACATGGGCAGACGACCGCTGACGACGATCAGGACCAGGATGAACAGCACGGACCAGATCGCCCGGTGCAGCATGACATCGAGCGCCGGAACATGGGCCAGCGCCTTCCAGTAGAGCGCCAGCAAGGCCCAGGTCAGATAGGCGGCGACAGCGAAGCCCGCGCCGACAAAGGCGGTGCGGGACGCAGCCGATTCGCCGGCCTCGCCTGGGATAAGGCTCATCTCTCGAGACTCCCGGCCGCGCGGCCGCTGTCAGTGCAGGCCGCGGCCAAGCTCGGGGTGGGCCGCCAGCAGGAATTCGACCGCGACCATGACGGCTTCCCACGCGGCGTGGTTTTCGCGATCCCCGAAGGCCGCGAATTCCGCCGCCCGCATCAGGGCGACCGAGGAGGCCTCCCGGCCATAGCGGTCGACGAGCTGCCGGGCCGTGCTCAGCACTTCATTCTCGGCCATGGCGGATTCGATATCGTCGATGTCCCGGCCGGGCATGTAGCGCGCGGTGGTGGGAACATGGGGCGGCCGTCGGCGCGAGCGCTGCAGGCGAGCCGGATTGAACGGACGCCTCATGGCCGCTTCTCGGGCAGCGGCTTGAAATTGGCCACCATTTCGTCGCCGCGCACGAGCTGTTCGGGGGTCAGCAGGCCCTTGACCTTGTCGCGGTTGCGCGCGGCATAGGGCGGCCCCTGTTCGACCGCCAGGGCATAATAGACATAGGCCTGGACGAGATCCTTGCCGACGCCGACACCTTCTTCGTACATGACGGCGAGATTATACATCGCGGTCTGGTCGCCCTGGCGCGCGGCGCGCTGATACCAGCGCGCGGCCTCGACCGGGTCGGCGGCCACGCCCATGCCGTTATCGTAAAGGGCACCGACATCGAATTGCGACGCGGCATCGCCGGCCTCGGCCAGCGGGCGCAGTTCGGTCATGGCGGCGGCATAATCACCGGCATTCATGGCCTTGACCCCTGCGTCACGGTCGGCGAGCGCCACCCGGGCACCGCCGAGCATCACCACGGCCGCGCAGAGGCCCGCCGCGAGGCGGTTGGACATGACAGGCATTTTCTTCTCCATTGCCGCGACACCATCGATAGCTTTTGCCGGGAAGGCAAGCCCCGGACAGCGCAGGGCAGGCTTGTTTCCGCCCGGGCGGCGGCCCGAAATCGCTCCATGCCCGTCCGCCGCAGGTGCCTGGCGGTGCTTTGCGTCCTATCATGACCCGCCGGCGGCTTGATTCCCGCCCCGACAGCCTTGAGGAAAAGCCATGGACCGAGCGCAACGCGAACACCTGATCGAACTCCTGCGCGGGCTTGGCGCCGATGACCCGGCGGCGGTCTACAACAACGCGCGCGAGGCCGCGGCCCTCGTCGAGGCCTCCGGCCTCGAATGGTGGGAAATCATCCGGCCGAGCGACACTGTCAAAGGCGGCTTCGCGCCCGATTTCGACCATGGCGATATCGACCTCGACGACGAGGGCGGTGATTCGGCCATCGCCCTCGCCGATACCGCCGACGAGAGCGTCGGCCAGACGCTGGAGCGCCTGCTTCGCCTCGGCAGCCTGTCGGCGGAAACCCGCGCGGACGTCGAAGGCTTTGTCGCCGACCTCAACGCCGGCAGCCTCGACGAACAGGACCGGCGCTATATCCAGGCCCTCGCCATCCGACTCGGCATTCTCTAGGCGAGGCGCCTATTGAATCGCGGGTCCCAGAGCCTTGGGGCCACCCGCCTGCGGGAATTGCGCCACGTGGCAGTCAGGGGCCGCCAGCGTGGTACGGCAACTGGTATTGGACTGCATGGTGTCATAGGCGACCTTGTCGGCGCCCGGCCAGGCCGGCGGATCGCCACCGAAGAGGGAATTCGATTCGCACCCCTGCAACCCGAACGACGAGCAGATCACCAGGATGATAGCGGCCAGTTTCCCCATGTCTTGTTCCTCCGGGCCCGCATTTCCGGGGCGATTTGCCGTCCATGTCGCATTGCGGACACACATCATGTTGCCGTGCCGCAACACTCCCGATCGAGTTGCACAATGCCTGTGCAGTAGCCTATTCGCGGGTTGTCGCCCCCAACGCCCGGGAATACATTGCACCTGCAAAAGCAAGCCCGACCCGATCGACAGGGTAACCAAGGTCTTTGGTGGCAATTCAAAGATGGTCGCCGTCAATTTGGGTCGAAGTGCCGCTTTATGGAGACATTAGCCTGTGTCACTCGCTTCGCTGCTGAGTATGGTGGCTACAGGTTTACAAAACATGGATATGCAACGGAGACGGTCATGAGACTTGCCCTTGGTCTGGTTAGCGCGGCAGCACTCCTCGTCGCGGGTGCCACCGCGCAGGCCGACGTGGTGTCGGGCCCTTACATCACCGGCTTTGGTGGTTACACGATCAACCCCGAGGTGGGCGTCGACTTCGAACCGAGTGGTGCTCACGGTGACCTTTCGTTCGAGAACGGCTGGATCGCCGGTGCCGCCGTCGGTTACGATTTCGGTCGCGCCCGCATCGAACTCGAAGGCGCCTACCGCGCCAACGATTACGACTCGCTGAAGATCGGCGTGGCGCCGGCGGCGAAGGTGGATGGTGACATCACCGCCATCTCCGGCATGGTCAACGCCCTCTACGATTTCGAGAACAGCTCGATCGTCACCCCCTATATCGGCTTCGGCATGGGCTTCGGCTATCTCGAGGATGACGATGGCTCGGACACCCAGCTTGCCTATCAGGGCATCGCGGGCGCCAAGGTCTCGCTGACCGAGAATCTCTCGGCCGTGGTCGACTATCGCTACTTCCGCACCCTCGAGGCGGATCTCGACGGCGCCAAGTTCGAATACGAGCAGCACACGATCACCGCCGGCCTGACCTACAACTTCGGCACGCCCGCTCCCGCCCCGATGGCGGAACCGGCGCCGACGCCGATGGAACCGGCCCCGGTGGCGCTCGCCCGCTCCTACATGGTGTTCTTCGACTGGGATTCGACCGCGATCACCGCTGACGCTTCCCAGATCATCCGCGACGCGGCCTCGGCCGCCCAGTCCCTGGGTGTGACCCGCATCGAACTGACTGGCCACGCCGACCGTTCGGGCTCGCCGCGCTATAACCAGAAGCTGTCGCTGAAGCGCGCCGAAGCCGTGAAGGCGGAACTGATCGCCCTCGGCGTCGCGCCCGACAGCATCAGCACCGTCGGCAAGGGCGAAAGCGCGCCGCTGGTCCCGACGCCGGATGGCGTCCGCGAGGCGCAGAACCGCCGCGTGGAAATCGTCCTGCCGTAAACCGCGCGGGGCTGGTGGACCAATCGCCAGCTCTTCCGGTACACTATGCCCTAGGGCGGAACGTGTAGAGATGTTCCGCCTTAGGGGTTTCAAACAAGAACAGTACTTCAAGTCGAAACGGAGATAACCATGCGGATTACCCTTGGTCTCGTCAGTGCAGCGGCCCTCATGGTCGCCGGTACTGCCGCGCACGCCGACCGCGTCGGCCCCTATATCAGCGCCTTCGGCGGCTACGTGATGCAGCCGGATCTCGAGTTCGATGACGGCACCGGTGCCGCCGATCTGTCGACCGACAATGGCTGGGCCGCCGGTGGCGCGTTCGGTTACGACTTCGGTCGTCCGCGCGTCGAAGCGGAAGTCACCTACCGCCGCAACGAGGCCGACCAGTTCAGCGATCCCGTCGCTGGCACCTTCGACCTCAATGGCAACTATTCTTCGCTCGCCCTGATGCTGAATGTTCTCTACGACTTCGAGAACTCCTCGCGCTTCACCCCCTACATCGGTGTCGGCGCCGGCGCGGCCTGGGTCTATGCCAACGACATCGCCGTCAAGGGCTTCGGCACCATCATCGACGATGATGACGTGCAGTTCGCCTATCAGGGCATCGCGGGCGTGAAGGTGGCCATCACCACCGGCCTGTCGCTCTTTGTCGATTACCGCTACTTCGCGACCCTTGACCCGTCCTTCACGGACGTCACGGGTACGGACGTCGATGGCGAGTACTCCTCGCACAACATCATGGCGGGCCTGACCTACAACTTCGGCACGGGCGCTGCCCCGGTCGCCGCCGAGCCGGCGCCGACCCCGGCCCCCGCCCCGGTGCAGGAAGCCGCGCGCTCCTACATCGTGTTCTTCGACTGGGATTCGACCGCGATCACCCCGGAAGCCCAGGCGATCATCCAGGACGCGGCCAATGCGGCCACGTCGCTCGGCGTCGCGCGCATCGAACTGACCGGCCACGCCGACCGTTCGGGCTCGCCCCGCTACAACCAGAAGCTCTCGGTGAAGCGCGCCGAGGCGGTCAAGTCCGTCCTCGTCGGCCTCGGCATTCCGGACGCCAACATCGTCACCATCGGCAAGGGCGAAAGCGCTCCGCTGGTCCCGACCCCCGATGGCGTCCGCGAACCCCAGAACCGCCGCGTCGAGATCGTCCTGTAATCTGCAGGTTCTCGAAGCCATCGAAGGGCGCCGGAGCAATCCGGCGCCCTTTTTCTTTGTCCGTCCCCCACCCCGCGACCGCGACAGACATCGGGCAGGCCAAAGAAAAGGCGCGCCGGATTGCCCCGGCGCGCCTTGTTGCTCGAGCGTTGCTTCAGATCAGCAGGGTTTCTTCAACGAGGTCCGCACGATCACCGGCGCCTGGCCGGAGAAGCCGCCGATTTCCTTCGGCTTCACCGCGTTGGCGAGATCGAGCAATTCGCCGACCTGCTTGCAGTAACCGGGCGTCTGCTGGCTGCGCTGCGAAATTTCATTGGCCAGCGCGGTCACGTAAATGTCGAACTGCTTCATGTAGGCCGAGCCATACTGGCGCTTGAACACCGACTGCAATGCCTTGGTCTGGCTGACCATCTCGTCCGAGAACTTGCGGACGAAACTGTTGTACTTGTCGGCGATCTTCAGGTCCTGGACCGTATGGCACTTCAACGCGGCGACCATCAATTCGGTCTGGAGGCGGCGGACGTCGTCGGCCATGACCTCTTCCGGCTTGCGGCACACGGTCGGCGCCACGTTATCAGCGACGATGCGGGCACCGGGGCCGATGCGCGGCGCGCCGGGCGCCACCGGAACCGCCGGCAAGCCAGGCCGTGGCACGGCGATGGTC
>NZ_JBAQRT010000341.1:0-3888 GCF_049306435.1 Zavarzinia sp. | reverse complement strand
GTATCGTCCATGGCGCCCGGCGCCGGCCGGTCGAGGCTCGCGGGCTTCGGCCGGTCGTGGTGACGGCGCGGCGCCGGCTCGTCCAGCATGGCCCGCTGTTCCGGCGTCAGCACGGAATAGAGCTTCTGCAGCGCCGGCAAGGTCGCCTTGGAGCGGCTCAGTTCGGCTTCGAGGCGCTTCACCTTCATCGTCTCGCGGGTGACGATATCGGGCGGGCCAACCGGCTCCTCGGCCTTCACGGGGACGGCGGCGACGCAGGCGTCGCGGTTCGTCGCCTCGGCCGCCTCGACCGCGTCCTTGTAGGCCTGCCAGGCCGGCTTCTGCGCCTCGGTCGGGGCCAGGCGCGTTTCGAGATAGGTCAGTTTGGCCGCCGCCCCGGCGAATTGCCGCTTGCAGCGATCGGCCATGCGCTCGGGGCTCATCACATGCTCGGCCCGGGGCTTGCGGGCGCCATCCGGCGGCGAGCCGGCGAAGCCGAGCCCCGTGCCGAGCGCGGTCGAGCCCATGAGGGCGGCCAGGCCGAGCGCCGCGAGCGTCAATCGTTTCATGGAAGACATCCTTCTGTTTCGTGCCATCGAGGCCCCTTGAGCAGGAAACGGATGCCGGGGGATTTTCCTGCGCCGGTCAGGCGACCGCGCGCCAGATGACGAGGAAGATGATGGCCCCGAGAACGGCGATGCCGATCGAGCGCAGGTCGAGGCTGCTGGCCTCGCCCCAACCGATCTGGGTGCCGATGTAGCCGCCGATGAAGGCGCCGACGATGCCGACGATCGTGGTCCAGATCAGCCCGCCGCCGTCATGGCCGGGCACGAGAAACTTGGCGATGAGGCCCGCGATCAGGCCGAGGATGATCCAGGACAACCAACCCATGATGTCGTCTCCATTGCTCGCGGCGAAGCGCCGCATATCGGTGTCAACGGCGCCATCATGACACGGTTCCCTGCCCGAGGTCCGCAAGGGCGGTTGCAAGACGGCGCGACTGCGCCATATTTCCTGCATGAGCATTCGACCGATCCTGCGCATGGGCCATCCCGTGCTGCGCCGTGCCGCCGATCCCGTGGGCGATCCCACGGCGCCGGACGTGCGCGCCCTGGTCGCCGACATGGTCGAGACCATGCGGGCCGCCCACGGCCGGGGCATTGCGGCGCCCCAGGTCGGGGTATCGCGCCGGCTGGTGGTGTTCCATGCCCCGCTCGGCGACGAGAACGCCCGGGGGATCGAGAACGCGCCTCTGACCGTCCTCGCCGATCCGGTGATCGAGGTTCTGGACCCGGCGCGGGAGTTGGACTGGGAGGGGTGCCTGTCCGTCCCCGGCCTGAAGGGCCTGGTGCCGCGCGCCCGCCACATCCGCTACCGCGGCCTCGGCCTCGACGGCCAGCTGGTCGAGCGCGAGGCGCGGGATTTCCATGCCCGCGTGGTACAGCACGAGTGCGACCATCTCGATGGCATCCTCTATCCCCAGCGGATGACGGATCTGTCGAGTTTCGGCTTCGTCGACGCCGACAGTTTCGAGGATTGAGGTTCATGGTGGATACAACGGCCGACGATCTGGGGCTTCGCCTGCTTGACGCCATGATGATGCATGTGCCCTTCGACGGATGGTCGCAGGCGGCGATCGACAACGCGGCGAAGGATCTGGGCATCGATCCCCTGCTGGCGCGCAATGCCCTGCCGCGCGGGCCGCTCGACGCCATCGCCCTGCATTCGGTCCGCGCCGACAAGCGCATGGTCGAGGCGCTGGCGGCCCGGGGTCTCGACGGCCTGAAGATCCGCGAGAAAATCACCCTCGCCATCCGCACCCGCCTCGAACAATGCGAGGCGGACCGGGAATCGGTGCGCCGGGCGGTGCAATTTCTCGCCCTGCCGCTGGGCGCGCCCCTGGCCGCCCGACTTCTGTACACCACGGTCGATGCCATCTGGCGCGGCACCGGCGACGCTTCCCCGTCGGAAGAATTCAGTTTCTATTCCAAGCGGGCGATCCTGGCCGGGGTCTATTCCGCCACCCTCGCCTTCTGGCTGCAGGACGACAGTGAAGGCCGGGCCGAAACCTGGTCCTTTCTCGATCGCCGAATCGAGAATGTGATGCAGCTCGGCAAATTGCGCGCCCGCGTGGACCCCGTGCTGAAGGCCCTGCCCTCGCCCCTTTCCGCCCTGATCCGCCTGCGCGACGCGGTCAACGCCCGCAAGACCGGCTAGATCGGGCCAAATTGACGCAGACGGGGGGCATTGACCTTAGGTAGGCGTTGACCAGATTTGGACTAACCCTATTCAATAGGCGATCCGCCATTCCGATTGCTTGCCGGCACGTTGTCGCGCCTCTGCTTTCGAGGGGTGAACCATGGTTAGTCAATTGCCCCTGTCTCCACCCCGTTCGGCTCCGCCTCATGCGGCGTCCCGGAATCCGCTGGCCAGCACCAGCGCCGAGCGGGCGGAGGTCGCCCTTTACGGCATTTACGAGATTTCCAAGCTGCTGGCGATGCCGGCGCGGCTGGAGGTCAGCCTGGCCGGCGTGCTCTCGCTGCTGTCGTCCTTCCTCGACATGCGGAACGGGTTGATCGCCCTGCTCGACGAGAGCGGCGCGCCCGAGGTCGTCGTCGGCTCCGGCTGGTCGGAAGCGACGGCGAAGCGCTATTTCGAGCGCCTGCCCGAACGGGCGATCGGCCGCATCGTCGTCACCCAGACCGCGCTCGTGGTCGAGAACGTCGCCTATGACCCCCTGTTCTCCGAGGTGGATTTTTCCACCTGGGGGCCGCGCGGCGTCTCCTATTCCTTCATCGGCGTGCCGATCAAGGTCGAGGACAAGGTGGTCGGCACCCTGACCATCGATCGGAACTGGAGCGGCCTGCCCCATTTCCGCTTCGATCAGGATGTCCGCTTCCTGACCATGGTCGCCAATCTGGTCGGCCAGTCGGTGCGGCTGCAGCGCCTGATCGCACAGGATCGCCAGCGCCTGATCACCGAGCAGCACCGGCTGGCGAAGGCGGTCGAGGACACGGTGCGGCCGCTGCGCCCCGTCGCCCCCCCGACCGAGAGCCACGGCATCGTCGGCGACAGCCCGGCGATCAAATCCGTGCTGGACAAGGTGCGCATCGTCGCCCGCTCGCATACCACCGTGCTGCTGCGGGGCGAATCCGGCACCGGCAAGGAATTGTTCGCCCAGGCCCTGCACGAAATGTCGCCGCGGAAAGCCGCGCCCTTCGTGAAGCTGAATTGCGCCGCCCTGCCCGAGAGCGTGCTGGAATCCGAACTCTTCGGTCACGAGAAGGGCGCCTTCACCGGCGCCCATGCCCAGCGCAAGGGCCGTTTCGAGCTGGCGGATGGCGGCACCCTGTTTCTCGACGAGATCGGCGAGATATCGGCCATGTTCCAGGCCAAGCTGCTGCGCGTCATCCAGGAAGGCGAATTCGAGCGGGTGGGCGGATCGAAGACGATCAAGACCGATGTCCGCCTGATCGCCGCCACCAACCGCAATCTGGAAGAAGCCGTGGCCAGGGGCGATTTCCGCGCCGATCTCTATTACCGGATCAGCGTCGTGCCCCTGTTCCTGCCGCCCTTGCGCGACCGGCCGAGCGACATTCCGAAGCTCGCCCGCGAGTTCCTGAAGCGTTACAACGACGAGAACGACACCCGCCTGGCCCTGACCGACGAGGCCCTGCAGGTCCTGACCGGCTGCTATTTCCCCGGCAATGTTCGCGAACTGGAAAACTGCGTCCGGCGCACCGCGACCCTCGCCCATGGCCCGAACCTGACCGGGCGGGACTTCGCCTGTCGCAACGACGGTTGCCTGTCCGCCATGTTGTGGAAATCATCGACAAGGGAAGCCGCCCCCGCGGGCTTCCAGCCCCTGCCGATCGCGCCGCAGCCCGCCGCGCGCCCCGCCGCCCCGCC
>NZ_JBAQRT010000340.1:0-3389 GCF_049306435.1 Zavarzinia sp. | reverse complement strand
GCGCGGCGGTGCCGGCGAGGGGGGCGGCCAGGCGGCTGCCCAGCTTGTTGCGCAGGCTGCGGAAATCGTTCTGCTCGAGGAAGGGCAGCAGCTTCGCGCCGTCGATCGGGCGGACGCCAAGGTCGTCGAAGCCCGTCGTCATCGGCACGTCGGCCTTCAGGCGCACCAGCTCGCGGCTGATCCGGGCGAGATCGGCGTGGGTTTCCAGATTCTCGCGCCGTTTCGGCTGCTTGATCTCGCTGGTCCGCGACAGCAGCGTATCGAGATCGCCGTAGGTATTGATCAGTTCCGCCGCGGTCTTCTGGCCGATGCCGGGCACGCCCGGCACATTGTCGGTCGGATCGCCCATCAGGGCCTGGACGTCGACCACCTTCTCGGGCGGCACGCCGAATTTCTCGATCACCTGATCGGGGCCGATCACGCGGATCTTCACCGGGTCCATCATGTCGACGCCGCCGCCGACCAGCTGCATCAGGTCCTTGTCCGACGAGACGATGGTGCAGCGGGCGCCACGCGCCCGGGACTCGGCCGCCAGGGTGGCGATGATGTCGTCCGCCTCATAGCCTTCGAGCTCGATGGCGGGGACGTTGAAAGCCGCCGTCGCCTCGCGGATGAGGGCGAACTGCGGGATCAGGTCTTCCGGCGCCGGCGGGCGATGGGCCTTGTAGTCGGGATAGATGTCGTTGCGGAAGGTGCGCCGCCCGGCGTCGAAAATGACCGCGAGATGGGTCGGCCGGTCGCCATTGTCGAGATCGGCAAGGAAGCGGGCCAGGATATTGGCGAAGCCCAGTACGGCGTTGACCGGCGTGCCGTCGGCCCGGGTCAGGGGCGGCAGGGCGTGGTAGGCCCGGAAGATATAGCCCGAGCCATCGACGAGATAGAGATGCTCGCCCTTGGCCGCTGCCCCCGTCTCAGTGGGCATGGGCGTGCGAATCACCCGCGAGGATGTAGAGCTTGCCGCAATAGGGACATTGCACTTCGCCCCGGCCTTCCATGTTCAGGTAGACGCGCGGGTGCCCCAGGGCGCCTTCGCCGCCGTCGCAGGCCACGATGGGGGTGTCGACTGTCTTCGTCTCGGGCGCTTCGGTCGCCATGGCTGTTCGGTCTCCTGGAAAAGCGGGCGGATATTAGCGCAGCCTATCCTGCTGTCCACAGCGAGGGGAGATGGATTCCGCTCCACCCATTCCGGGCATTGTCTCGCCCGCGCCGCCGTGCTCAAAGAGGAAACCCCGCCGTTGCCGGATGGCCGGGGTGCGGACATGCCGACCAGAAGGAGGGAACTGGTCCGGCGGTCCTCGTTCGCGTCCGAATTCAAGGGGTGGAGGATTTGATGTCGACTATTGTTCCCGTCGTGCTGTGCGGCGGCTCGGGGTCCAGGCTTTGGCCCGCTTCGCGTAGCAGCTACCCCAAGCAGTTCCTGACCTTCGCCGACGATACCTCGCTGTTCCAGCAGGCCGTCGCCCGCGTCGCCGGCATCGGCCGGCCGCTGATCGTCACCAATGCCGCCTATCGCTTCCTGGTCGCCGAGCAATTGCGCCTGATCGGGGTCGAGGCCGATATCCTGCTCGAGCCCTTCGGCCGGGATTCCTGCGCGGCGATCGCCGCCGCCGCCGCCTTCGCCGTGCGCCGCGATCCCGCCGCGACCATGGTCGTCGTCGCGGCCGATCATGCCATTCCCGACACGGATGTCTTCCTCGCCGATGTCGCCCTCGCGGTCGAGGCGGCGGGGCAGGGGCTTCTGGTCTGTTTCGGCCTGAAGCCGACCTCGCCCGCCACGGGCTATGGCTATATCAGGCCGGGCCGGCCGCTGCTGGGCGGCAAGGTCCATGAAATCGGCGCCTTCGTCGAGAAGCCGGATCTCGAGACCGCGAAGCGCTATGTCGCCGAAGGTCTTTTGTGGAATTCGGGCAATTTCGCCTATCGGGCCGATGTCTTCCTGTCCGAACTCGCGGCTTTCCAGCCGGCGGTGCTGGCGGCGGCCGATGCGGCGGTGGCCAAGGCCGCGCGCGATTTCGATTTCGTCCTGCTCGACCCGGAAGCCTTCGGTCAGGCGCCGAAGATTTCCGTCGATTACGCGGTGATGGAGCGGACCGCGCGCGCGGCGATGATATCCGCCCGCTTCGACTGGTCCGATGTCGGCACCTGGTCGGCGGTGCAGGGTGTCTCCCCGGCTGACGAGAACGGCTGCGCCGTGGTCGGCGACGGCATCATCGCCGACAGCCGCAACTGCTTCGTCTATTCGCCGGACAAGCTGACCGTGGTCGGCGGCCTCGAGAACGTGATCGTGGCGACGACCAAGGACGCGGTCCTCGTCGTCTCGCGCGATTATTCGGAACATGTGAAGCAGCTCGTCTCCAAGCTCGAGAAGGGCGGCCGCAGCGAGGCCAGCCATCACCGCGAGACCCTGCGGCCCTGGGGCGCCTTCGAGGCGCTCGATGCCGGCGACGGCTACAGCGTGAAGCGAATCACGGTAAAGCCCGGCGGCCGCCTCGTGCTGCAGAGCCGGCTGCGCATTCCCGAATACTGGATCGTGGTCGGCGGCACGGCGGTCATCGGCACCGGCACGGAAAGCCAGACGGTGCTGGCCGGCCAGGCGGTGCATATTCCCGAAGGCGACAAGCGCGTGATCGACAATCCGGGCGAGCTTCCCTTGCGCCTCATCGAAGTGCAGACCGGCGCGACCGGCGCCGAGGCCAGCGCCTACGACTGACGATGACGGGCGCGGGGACGGGCGCGGGGACGGGTGCGGGGGATCAGGTGATGCCCCGCTCCTTCTTCACCTGGTCCCAGGCGCCGTTGATCTTGGACAGGCGCTCGGTCGCGATCTGGATGAATTCCTCGGGCATCCCCTTGGCGACCAGCATGTCCGGGTGATGCTCGCGCACCAGCTTGCGATAGGCGGCCTTCAGCGAGGCCTCGTCCATGTCGCGGGTCACGCCCAGCACCGTATAGGGATCGCTCCGGTCGGGGCCGAGGTGGGCGGCGCGGATCGCCGCGAATTCCGCGTCGGAGAAACCGAAGATACGGGCGACGGCGACGAGGAAATCCAGCTCCGCCTGATGGACGACGGCATCCGCCTTGGCGATGTGGAACAGCCCGTCCAGCAATTCCTCCAGCACGGTCCGGTCGTCGCCCATGACGACACGGATCTGCGCGGCATAGGGCTCGAAGCCGGCGGCATCCTCCTTGGCGCGGTCGAAGATGCGCGCGACCTGGGCGACCTCGCCCTCGGGCACATGGAAGACTTCGCGGAAGGCCTTGATTTCGTCGCGGGTCACGGTGCCATCGGCCTTGGCCATCTTGGCGCCCAGCACGATGACGCCGACGGTGAAAGCCACGCGCCGTGTCTGGTCGCGGCCGGGCGCCTCGCGCGGCGCGCCGGGCAACCC
>NZ_JBAQRT010000339.1:0-2251 GCF_049306435.1 Zavarzinia sp. | reverse complement strand
GACCTGGGACGGCCGCTTCGCCGTCGTCGCCGGGGCGGAGCCGGTGACCATCGCCGCCCTCGGTGACCTTCGGCCCTCCGGCCTGCCCCTCCTGCCGCTGGCGGAGCGGCGCGTTCTGCCGGCGGTTTTCGCGCGGGGACGGCTGATCGCCGTGCCCACCCTGGAATTCGGGACTCCACAGGCGGCACGACTGCGCTATTGTGCCCCCAGCATGTTTTCGGCCTGAACCGGATCAGGGTGTTGTTTACCGGCTCGGGCGCATTATTTAGAACAGAACGAGTGAATGGACCGCCCGCGAGGGCGGAATGCCGGCAATGCCGGTTGGAAAGGTGAAGCAAGTGAATTTGCCCGGCCGCAACCTCGCCCTGTGGGTCGTCATCGCGCTGCTGTTGTTCGCGCTCTTCAACGCCTTCCAAAGCTCGTCGGGGCGGAAGACGGGGCCGGCGATGACCTATTCGGAATTCGTCACCCAGATCGATGCCGGGCGGGTCGCCGACGTCACCATCCAGGGTGACCAGATCACGGGCCGGCTGACCAACAACAGCGACTTCACCACCTATGCCCCCTATGACCCGAACATGATCTCGCGCCTCCTCGAGCGGGGCGTGAACGTGAAGGCGGAACCGCTGGACAAATCCGGCCCCACGCTGCTCGACGTGCTCGTGTCGTGGTTCCCGATGCTGCTGCTGATCGGCGTCTGGATCTTCTTCATGCGCCAGATGCAGTCGGGCGGCGGCAAGGCCATGGGCTTCGGCAAGTCCAAGGCGCGCCTGCTGACCGAACGTCACGGCCGCATCACCTTCGACGATGTCGCCGGCATCGACGAAGCCAAGGAAGAGCTCGAGGAAATCGTCGACTTCCTGAAGGACCCGCAGAAATTCCAGCGCCTCGGCGGCCGCATCCCCAAGGGCGCGCTGCTGGTCGGCCCGCCGGGCACCGGCAAGACGCTGCTCGCCCGCGCCATCGCCGGCGAGGCGAATGTGCCCTTCTTCACCATCTCGGGCTCCGACTTCGTCGAGATGTTCGTCGGCGTCGGCGCGTCCCGTGTCCGCGACATGTTCGAACAGGCGAAGAAGAACGCGCCCTGCATCATCTTCATCGATGAAATCGACGCGGTCGGCCGTCATCGCGGCGCCGGCCTCGGCGGCGGCAACGACGAGCGCGAACAGACCCTGAACCAGCTCCTGGTCGAGATGGACGGTTTCGAGGCGAACGAGGGCGTGATCCTGGTCGCCGCGACCAACAGGCCCGACGTGCTCGATCCCGCGCTGCTGCGTCCGGGCCGTTTCGACCGTCAGGTCGTGGTGCCGAACCCGGATATCTCGGGCCGCGAGAAGATCCTCAAGGTCCATATGCGCAAGGTGCCGACGGCGGCCGATGTCGATGCGCGGGTGATCGCCCGCGGCACCCCCGGCTTCTCGGGCGCCGATCTCGCCAATCTCGTCAACGAGGCGGCGCTGCTCGCCGCGCGCAAGGGCCGCCGCATCGTCTCCATGGCCGAATTCGAGGCGGCCAAGGACAAGGTGATGATGGGCGCCGAGCGCCGCTCGATGGTCATGTCCGAGGAAGAGAAGCGCCTGACCGCGTTCCACGAGGGTGGCCATGCCATCGTCAGCCTGAACGTGCCGGCCGCCGATCCCATCCACAAGGCGACGATCATTCCGCGCGGCCGCGCCCTCGGCATGGTCATGCAGCTGCCGGAAGGCGACAAATATTCGCTGACCCGCGAATTCATGATCTCGCGCCTCGCCATCTCCATGGGCGGCCGCATGGCCGAGGAACTGGTCTTCGGCTACGACAAGGTGACCTCCGGCGCCTCCAGCGACATCATGGCCGCGACCTCGCTCGCGCGGAACATGGTCACCCGCTGGGGCCTTTCGGAAGAGCTGGGCGCCGTCGCTTACGGCGATAATCAGGAAGAGGTCTTCCTCGGCCATTCGGTCTCGCGGACGCAGAATGTCTCGGAGGCGACAGCCCAGAAGATCGACGCCGAGGTGAAGAAACTGGTCGACAACGCCCTCGACACCGCGCGCCGCATCCTGACCGAGCGGCGCGGCGATCTCGACACCCTGGCCAATGCGCTCCTCGAGTACGAAACCCTGTCGGGCGAGGAAATCATCGCTCTCCTCAAGGGCGAGAAGATCCACCGCGACGTCAGCGCGACGGAGCCGCCGGCCGATCTCGGCACCGGCTCGGCCGTGCCGCCGACCGGCAAGCCCGCCGATGATCGCGGCCAGGGCCTGCGCCCGGG
>NZ_JBAQRT010000338.1:0-11553 GCF_049306435.1 Zavarzinia sp. | reverse complement strand
GCCCTCGCGCCGATAGGCCGCCCGATGCTCATCCGTCCACGCCACAAATCACCTCCGTCAAGCCGACGGATTCGGTGAATCACACAACCCTGCCGGGCGCAATAGGCTTTTGGGTCAGGCTCTAAACAAATATCGTATATTTGTATATTTCCCCTAAACCATCCGAATAAACCCCATATTCCACTCTTCCATTTTTATCAAAAATTGACGAAACCGATCTAATTTTTCTCTCTTCATCAAAATCATAGCGCTGACAATATGAAATCTCAACATACGGGTCGATTTTATGAGAGTTTATATAATTTCTTATACTATATTTCGATATCAGGTTTATTGAGATCAATTCATCTCCGCTAAAATCGGCTTCTATTATTTTTTCTTTATCAAAATTCTTTACACTGACAAATTCGATATCCAAATCGATTTTTCGCTCCGAACAAGAGGCGATCATCACTGATAAAGAAAGGATGGCCATTTTCTTCCACATCACCTTAAATCCTATAACAAAAAAATTAAAGGGCCACTATACTCTCCCCCCCTCACCCGACCTCGATCTGTTCCGGATGCGTGATCGTCATCGCGGGGCCGTTGCGGGCTTCGAGCCAGCCGCGCAGGCGTAAAGACTTGCCGGCGTAGGTCGCCGGGTCGATGCCGGCGGCGGTGAAGAGGGGGAGGTCGGGGGCGGCGATGCTGGCGGTGAAGTCGGTGGCGTGGTCGCGGCCGAAGTTGAGGAACCAGCGGCCACCGCCCGCCGCCGAGCGCAGCACGCGGCCTTCGACCAGGAGATAGCCCGGCACCCCGCCCACGGCGGCGACGAGGTCGGCCTCGTCCGCCTGGCGGATGCGGTAGGTGGCATCGGCCCAGAGGACGCGGGCGGCGGCGCGGGCGGTGGCCTCCAAGGCCAGCATCTCGGCGGCGAGGGCGCGGTTGTCCTTGAAGGTATAGACCCGGGCCAAGCCGGCATCCAGCATGGCGCCCTGGAGCCACAGTCCCTCCTCCGTCACGAGGTGCGCGAGGATGCGGCCGTGGCGATCCTGACGGGCGCCACCGGCGAAGAGCCGGACCCGGCGGCCGAGGCAGAGGCTGGCGAGATGGTCCCTGGCCTCCGGCGCGAGGGGCCAGGTCGGATAGCCCGCCCGGCCGAGCGGCAGTTTCGGTGCCTGGGTACCGACGAAACGAACCTGTTTGCCCCCGGCGAGGCGAACCGTGTCGCCATCGACGACCTCGATCACCTTGCCCTCGCCCGATGGCTCGATGCCCGGTGGCAGGGCCGGCCCCTCGCCGGCCGCGACCCGCCGTCCGGGCAGCAGCATCGCGGCGCCGAGTCCGAGAAGGAAACGCCGGTCGATGCCGGCCCCGATCGTGGTTTCCGCCATCTGTGCCGTCACTGCCCCCCGCCGCCGGTCTGCCATGCCGAGAGACTAGAGCATGTTTGCCCCGGCCCGCCTAGAATGCCGCCGCATTCGAGTCGCAAAGGTTGCGGGCGGACGAGGCGGCGGCCCCCTCACCCCAACCCTCTCCCCCAAGAGGGCGAGGGAGGATAGGCGCCGCACCACCGCCGGAAGACGGGAGACCCAGGCATCATGACGGCACAGGCGCGAAGCGGCGGGCAGATCCTCGTCGATCAGCTGGCGATCAACGGCGTGCGCCGGATCTTCCTGGTCCCCGGCGAAAGTTACCTCGCCGCCCTCGATGCCCTGCACGACCGCGCGGACGAAATCGAAAGCGTCGTCTGCCGGCAGGAAGGCGGGGCCGCCTTCATGGCCGAGGCCCATGCCAAGCTGACCGGCGAGACCGGCATCTGTTTCGTCACCCGTGGCCCCGGCGCCTGCAACGCGGCGATCGGCGTCCATACGGCGATGCAGGATTCGACGCCGATGATCCTGCTGATCGGTCAGGTCGACCGGGGCGCCCGCCACCGCGAGGCGTTTCAGGAAATCGATGTCGACCGCCTGTTCGGCTGGACGACGAAATGGGCGGTCGAGGTGAACGATGCCCGCCGCCTGCCGGAGTTGATCGCCCGCGCCTTCCAGGTCGCGACCAGCGGCCGGCCCGGCCCCGTCGCCATTTCCCTGCCCGAGGACATGCTGACGGATATGGTCGAGGTCGCGGACGCGCCGCCCGCCTTCGCCCTGTCGCCGGTGCCCGCCCCCGCCGATATCGCCCGCATGGCCGGGATGATCGCGGGCGCGAGCCGGCCGCTGATGATCGTCGGCGGCGGCGACTGGACGGCGGCGGGGGCCGACGCCATCCGTGCCTTCGCCAGCCGCTTCAACCTGCCCACCGCCTGCAGCTTCCGCCGACAGGATGTCGTCGACAACAGCCTGCCCATTTATGTCGGCGAACTCGGCACCTCGGTCGATCAGCGCCTGATCGCCCGCATCCGCGAGGCCGATCTGGTGATCGCGGTCGGCACCCGTCTGTCGGAAATCACCACGCAGGGCTATACGCTGCTGGATGTGCCGGTGCCGGCGGCGCCGCTGATCCAAGTCCACCCCGATCTTGGTGAGTTGGGCCGGATCTATCGCCCGGCGCTGGCGATCAACGCGGGCTGCGACGCCTTCGCCGAGGCCGCCGCCGCCCTGCCCGCGCCGACCATAACCTGGGCCGGCTGGACCGCCAGCGTCCGCGCCGATTTCGAGGCCAGCCAGGCGCCGGGCTCCAGCCCCGGCCCGCTCGACATGAACGCGGTGATGGCGGTGCTGAAGGCACGCTTGCCGGAAGACACCGTCATGGTCAATGACGCCGGCAATTTCACCGGCTGGCTGCAGCGTTACTGGACCTATCGCCATTTCAAGAGCCAGCTCGGCCCCTGCAACGGCGCCATGGGTTACGGCGTGCCGGCCGCCATCGGCGCCGCCATCGAATGCGCGGGGCAGCGCCTGGTCGTCGCCTTCGTCGGCGACGGCGGCTTCATGATGACCGGGCAGGAGCTGGCGACGGCGATCCGCCACGGCGCCGCGCCGCTGATCATCGTGGTCGACAATGGCGCCTTCGGCACGATCCGGATGCATCAGGAACGCCATTACCCGGGCCGGGTGGTGGCGACCGACCTCGCCAACCCCGATTTCGCCGCCCTCGCGCAGGCTTACGGCGCCTTCGGCGTGACGGTGAGCGAGACCAAGGGCTTCGCCCCCGCCCTCGAGGAGGCGCTGGCGGCGACGGAGAAGGGACTGCCCGCCCTGCTCTGCCTCAAGCTCGGGATCGAGGTCATTTCCACCCGCACCACCCTCAGCCGGATGCGCGGGCACTGACGGCGATTTTTCGATAATCGCAGAAGGTCCATTCCGGAACACCCGGGGAGACAGGCCGCGGTGGCGCACCCATCTTTTTCTCATGATGCGTCCGACCGCCAATGATCTCACCCTCGGCCAGCGGCTCTACGAGCGGCTGGACATCTTCGCCCGCCACTCGGAAGACGAGGGCAAGCTGACAAGGGTCTTCCTCTCGCCGCAGCACCGCGCCGCCGCCGACGAATTGCTGGGCTGGATGCGCGAGGCCGGCATGGCGGCCCATGTCGACGCCGTCGGCAATGTCGTCGGGCGTTACGAGGGGTTGGTTCCCGGCGCGCCCTGCCTGATGATGGGCAGCCATATCGACACGGTGCGCGACGCCGGCAAATACGACGGCAACATGGGCGTGCTCGCCGCCCTCGCCTGCGTCGAGGAATTCAACCGGGCGGGCGAGCGTTTCCCCTTCGCGATCGAGGTCGTGGCCTTCGGCGACGAGGAAGGGGTGCGCTTCCCGGTAACCCTGTCCGGTTCCCGCGCCATCGCCGGCACCTTCGACCAGACCACGCTGTCCCTCCGCGACAAGGAAGGCGTTTCGCTGCGCAAGGCGCTGACCGGCTTTGGCTGCGACCCGGGCAAGATCGCCGAGATCGCCCGGCGCAAGGAGCAGATCCTCGCCTTCGTCGAATTGCATATCGAACAGGGCCCGGTGCTGGAAGACGCCGGCCTGCCGGTCGGCGCCGTCACCGCGATCAATGGCGCCAGCCGCCTGTCGGTCGAGGTGCGGGGCACCGCCAATCACGCCGGCACGGTGCCCATGCACCTGCGCCGCGACGCCCTCGCCGCCGCCGCCGAAATGATGCTGGCGGTCGAGCGCCGGGGCGGGGCCGAGCCGGAACTGGTCGCGACCGTCGGCCGGGTCGACGTGATGCCGGGGGCGGTCAATGTCATTCCTGGCCTGGTGCGCTTCACCATGGACGTGCGTTCCCCCTCCGACAGCGCGCGCCGCCGGGCGGTGGCCGATATCGACCGGACCATCGGCCAGATCGCCGAAGCCCGCGGCGTCGACATCGCCATCACCCTGACCCATGAGGCCGCCGCCTGCCGCTGCGCGCCCGAATTGATCGAGGCCATCGGCCAGTCCATCGCCCGCGCGGGCCTGCCGGTGCGCGAGCTGCCCTCCGGCGCCGGCCACGACGCCATGGCCTTTTCCCGCCTGTGCCCGGTCGGCATGATCTTCGTCCGCTGCGAGAAGGGCATCAGCCACAATCCGGCCGAGGCGATCACGGTCGAGGATGCCGATATCTCGATGCGCGTCCTGATGGACTTCATCCGCCATTTCGACGCCGCGCCTCTGAAACGTCTCGACGAGGACCGCCCGGTCGCCTGAATGCGGTGAACTCGCCATGGCGGCGAGGAATGCCTATAGTGGCGTCCCCTCCCCTTCCCCCTCTCGCGCCTCGGACGCCCCTCGCTTGAGCATCAGGACTTTCGATTTCGCCGATCTCGCCGGACGGGACCAGTACAAGCTCCTGACCGGTCTCGTGGTGCCCCGGCCGATCGCCTGGGTGACCAGCCTCGATGCGGACAACGTGCTGAACGCGGCACCCTTCAGCTTCTTCAACGTGCTCTCGTCCGAGCCGCCGATCATCGGCCTCGGGCTGGAGCCGCGCCCCGATGGCAGCCTGAAGGACACGGCGGCCAATATCCGTGAGCGCGGGGAATTCACCGTCAACATCGTCTCCAACGCCCTCGTCGAGGCGATGACGGTCTGCGCCATCACCTTTCCCCATGGCGTCGAGGAACTGACCGAGGCGGGCCTCACGCCGGCGCCGGGCTTCAAGGTCGCGACACCCCGCATCGCCGAAGCGCGCGCCGCCCTCGAATGCAGGGTGTTCCAGCTCATCGCCCTGCCGACCGGGCGCACCATCGTCCTTGGCGAAGTGATCGCGGCCCATGTCGCGGATGCCATCATCAACGACCGGCTGCATGTCGATGCCCATGGGCTCGACGCCGTGGGCCGCATGGGCGGCGCGACCTATGCGACGACGCGGGGGCTGTTCGATCTCGACCGGATCGAGCCGGATGCCTGGCACGCCAATCACGACCCGGGCGCCCGGCGCCCGCATAAGCCCTACGAGCCGCCCAAGGGCCGGTGATCAGCCGGCCAGCAGGGCCGTCAGGCGCAGCAGCGCGATCTTCTTCACCTGGTCGAGGGCGGTCTGGAATTCGACCTCGGGCGGGTTTTGCACCCTTGTCTCGAAGGCGGCGAGGATCGCGGCCTTGTCGAGGCCCTTCACCGCGATGATGAAGGGATGGCCGAAGCGGGCCTTGTAGCCATCATTCAGCGCGGTGAAGCGTTCGAGTTCCGCCGGGGTCAGCCGGTCGAGCCCGGCGCCGGCCTGTTCGGCGGTCGATTCGGCGGTCAGCTGTCTCGCGAGGGCGAGTTTCCCCGCGAGGTCCGGGTGGGCGTTCAGCAGGGCGAGCTTCGCCTCGGCCGGCGCCGGATCGAGCACGGCGCAGAGCACGAGGTGCAGCCCCTCGGCCGCATCCGACGCAGGGCCGAGGCCGGCATCGAAGGCCGCCTCGGCGATCCAGGGCGAGTGTTCGAACACGCCGCCGAAGGTGGCGACAAAAGTATCGCGGTCCATCGCGCTCGGCTTCATGTCAGGCCCCCGGGGCGGGATGGTTCTGGTGCCAGTGGCGGGCGATCTCGTCGCGCCGGGCGAACCAGACCCCCTCGTGGGATTTCGCGTAGGCGATGAAATCCTTCACTGCGGCGAAACGGCCCGGCCGGCCGGCCAGGCGGCAATGCAGCCCGACAGAGAGAATGCGCGGCGTCTCCGCCCCTTCGGCATAGAGCGTGTCGAAACTGTCCTTCAGATAGGCGAAGAACTGGCGGCCGTCGCCAAACCCTTGCGCGTTGATGAAGCGCATGTCGTTGGCATCGAGCGTATAGGGCACGATCAGCAGGGGCTTGCCGGCGACATCCTGCCAATAGGGCAAGTCGTCATCATAGGCATCGGCATCGTAGAGGAAGCCGCCATGTTCGGCGACCAGGCGGCGGGTATGGGGGCCGGTGCGCCCGGTGTACCAGCCGACCGGAGGGGTGCCGGCGACATGGCTCAGGATCTCCACCGCCTCGGCGACATGGGCGCGCTCCGCCGCCTCGCCGACATATTGGTAGTTGATCCAGCGCAGGCCATGGCAGGCGATCTCGTGGCCGCCGTCGACCATGGCGCGGATGAGGTCCGGGTGCTTTTCGGCGGCCCTGGCGACGGCGAAGACGGTGACCGGCACCTTTTGCTCGCGGAACAGTTTGAGCAGCCGCCACGAGCCGACCCGGGCGCCATAATCGAAGATCGATTCGACCGAGAGATGGCGCACCCCCGGCAAGGGCTGGGCGTTCACCACTTCCGACAGGAAGGCTTCGGAAGCGGGATCGCCATTCTCGATCGAATTCTCGCCGCCTTCTTCATAATTCAGCACGATCTGGATGGCGATGCGGGCGCCGCCCGGCCAATTGGCCTTTGGGGGCGTGTTGCCGTAACCGATCAAATCGCGTGGGGGTTGCCAGGTCATCTCATGCCTCACCGGATTCACATCCGCATTGCAAGGCATAGTACAGGCGACGGGCATCGATCATTCGCGATTTTTGGAAAATCTTTGAGCAAATCGGCCCTTCCCCTGCCCCCTGCCGGCGGGCCACGATAGATAAGGGATTCGTATGGATTTGGAGGCGCTTCGTATGTCCGGTGGCTGGTTGACCACGCATATTCTCGACGCGGCCCATGGCACTCCGGCCGCCGGCGTCCGGGTCGACCTTTACCGCCTGCCCGCCGCCGGGGAGCCGGAACACCTCACCACCATCGAAACCAACGCGGATGGGCGCAGCGATGTCCCCCTGCTGAAGGGCGGCGATTTCACCGCCGGTATCTATCAGCTCGATTTCCACATCGGTCCCTATTTCGAAGCCAGGGGCCTTGCCCTGGCCGAGCCTGTGTTCCTTGGTGTCGTGCCGATCCGCTTTGGTGTCGCCGATGCCGGGCAGCATTATCATGTCCCGCTGCTGGCCGCGCCCTTCAGCTATTCAACCTATCGGGGGAGCTGAAATGACCGCGCGCGACTGTTTGCGTTTCATGCTGGGCACCGAGGAGAAGTGCCTGTCCGGGGTCGAACCCACGACCACCGTGCTCGACTATCTCCGCCTTGAGGAACGGCGCACCGGCACCAAGGAAGGCTGCGCCGAAGGCGACTGCGGCGCCTGTTCCGTCGCCGTGGCCCGGCCCCTGTCCGACGGCACCCTGACGTGGCAGGCGGTCAATGCCTGTATCCAGCCCCTCGGCACGCTCGACGGCGCGCAGCTGGTCACGGTCGAGGATCTGGCGGCGCCCGATGGCGCGCTGCATCCGGTGCAGCAGGCTATGGTTGATGCCCATGGCTCGCAATGCGGCTTCTGCACACCGGGCTTCGTCATGTCGCTCTTCGCCATGGCCAAGCAGGGCGTGGCCGACATGACGGACGACCAGTCGATCGACGAGGCGCTGGCCGGCAACCTCTGCCGTTGCACCGGCTATGCCCCGATCGTCCGCGCCGCCAAGGCGATCGCCGATACGCCCTTCACCGACCAGTTCGACGCGGCCCTGGCCGAGACTCATGCGACCCTGTCGGCGATGGCCGATGGCGCCGACATCGCCCTGACCGGGCCGAGCGGGCGGCGTTTCTTCGCCCCCGCTTCCGCCGATGCCCTGGCCGCCCTGCTGCTGGAGCATCCCAAGGCGACCATCATCGCCGGGGCGACCGACGTCGGCCTCTGGATCACCAAGCATCTGAAGCAGCCCGATCCGCTGATCTGGCTCGGCCGGGCGCGCGATCTCGCCACCATCGTCGAGACCGAGCGGGATATCACCATCGGCGCCGGCGTCACCTATGCCGAGGCGCTGGACCGCCTGTCGTGGATCTGGCCCGACATGGGCGCCGTCATCCGGCGCATCGGCTCGGCCCAGATCCGTAACGCCGGCACCATCGGCGGCAATGTCGCCAATGGCTCGCCCATCGGCGACATGCCGCCTATGCTGATCGCCCTCGGCGCCAAGATCCGCCTGCGCAAAGGCGATGCCCGGCGCGAGCTGATGCTGGAAGATTTCTTCATCGCCTATGGCAAGCAGAACCGCACCGCGGGCGAATTCGTCGAGGCGATCATCGTGCCCCGCCCGGTGCCGGAACAGATCTTCAAGGCCTACAAGGTCTCGAAGCGTTTCGATCAGGATATTTCCGCGATCATGGGCGCCTTCAGCCTGCATATCCAGGACGGCAGGGTGCTGTCGACCCGTGTCGCCTATGGTGGCATGGCGGCGACACCGAAGCGCGCCCGCACGGCGGAAGCCCTGCTGACCGGTCAGTTGCTGGAGCCGAAGTCGATCCGCAATGCCATGACCGGCGTCTCCATCGACTTCCAGCCCCTCACCGACATGCGCGCCTCCTCGGATTACCGCATGACCGTCGCCCGCAACATGCTGCTGCGCCTCGCCCAGGAAATCGCGGACGACACGGTGGCGACCCGCCTGTGGGACAAGAGGGGGATCAATCTTGACGACCGCTGAGCCGCTCGCGGTCCACCGCGACGCCCCCCATGACAGCGCCGCCCGCCATGTCGCCGGCAGCGCGCCCTATATCGACGATCTGCCCGAACTCCCCGGCACGCTGCACCTCGCCCTTGGCCTTGCCGAGCGCGCCCATGCCCGGGTGCTGGATCTCGACCTCTCGGCCGTGCGGGCCGTGCCCGGGGTCGTGCTGGTGCTGACCGGGGCCGATCTGTCCGGCCTCGACATCAGCCCCGTGCATGCCCATGACGAGCCGATCCTGGCCGATGGCCTCGTGGAATTCCACGGCCACCCGCTCTTCGTCGTCGCGGCCGAGACGCGGGATGCCGCCCGCCGCGCCGCCCGCCTCGCCAGGGTAACCTACGAGGACCTGCCGGCGGCGACCGACATCGCATCGGCGCGGGCCGGGGCCAAACTGGTGACGTCGCCGATGACCCTGACCCGGGGCGACGCCGCCGCCGCCATCGCCGATGCCGCCCATGTGATCGAGGGCCGCGTCACCGTCGGCGGGCAGGAGCATTTCTATCTGGAGAGCCAGATCGCCCTGGCGATCCCGGGCGAGGGCGACGAGATCCGCGTCCATTCCTCGACCCAGCACCCGAGCGAGGTGCAGCACATGGTCGCCCATGCCCTGGATGTGCCGCTTCACTGCGTCACCATCGAGATGCGGCGCATGGGCGGCGGTTTCGGCGGCAAGGAGACCAGCGGCAATATCTTCGCCTGTCTCGCCGCCATCGTGGCGAAGCGTTGCCGGCGCCCGGCCAAATTCCGCCCCGACCGCGACGACGACATGATCGTGACCGGCAAGCGCCATGATTTCGAGGTCGACTATCGCGTCGGCTTCGGCGACGACGGCGTGATCATAGGGATCGACGGCACTTTCGCCGCCCGCTGCGGCTATTCCGCCGATCTGTCCGGGCCGATCACGGATCGCGCCCTGTTCCATGCCGACAATGCCTATTACTACCCGGCCGCCCGCCTCGCCTCCCTGCCGCTGAAGACCAACACGGTCTCCAACGTCGCCTTCCGGGGCTTCGGCGGGCCGCAGGGCGTCGTCCTCGCCGAGCGGGTGATGGACGAAATCGCCTACCGCCTCGGCCTCGATCCTCTGGAGGTGCGCAAGCGCAACCTCTATGGCACCGATACGCGGAACGTCACGCCCTATCACCAGACGGTCGAGGATAATATCGCGCCCCGCATCATCGCGGAACTGGAGGCATCCTCGGATTACGCGGCGCGGAAGGCGCGGATCCGCGCCTTCAACGCGAAAAGCCCGGTGATCAAGCGCGGCATCGCCCTGACCCCGGTGAAATTCGGCATTTCCTTCACCGCGACCTGGTACAATCAGGCCGGCGCCCTCGTCCATGTCTATACCGACGGCAGCGTGATGCTGAACCACGGCGGCACCGAAATGGGCCAGGGCCTGCATGTGAAGATCGCCCAGGTCGTCGCCAGCGAATTCGGCCTCGACGTCGGCGCGGTGCGGATCACGGCGACCGATACCGCCAAGGTGCCCAACACCTCGGCGACGGCGGCGTCCTCGGGCTCCGACCTCAACGGCATGGCGGCGCAGTCCGCCGCGCGGCAGATCCGCCAGCGCCTGGCCGCCTTCGCCGCCGAGCGCTGGCAGGTGGCCGAGGACGCGGTGCGTTTCGCCGCCGGCCAGGTCGAGATCGGCGGCGAGAGCATTCCCTTCGCCGAACTCTGCCGCCTCGCCTATGGCGCGCGGGTGCAGCTCTCGGCCAGCGGCTTCTACAAGACGCCGAAAATCCATTGGGACCGCGCCAGCGGCAAGGGCCGGCCGTTCTACTACTACGCCTATGGCGCCGCCTGTTCCGAAGTCGCCATCGACACGCTGACCGGCGAATACCGGGTGCTGCGGGTCGATATCCTGCATGATGTCGGCACATCGCTGAATCCGGCCATCGACATCGGCCAGATCGAGGGCGGCTTCGTCCAGGGCATGGGCTGGCTGACCACCGAGGAATTGTGGTGGGACGGCAAGGGTCGCCTGCGCACCCATGCCCCCTCGACCTACAAGATCCCGGCCTGCGGCGACCGGCCCATGGTGTTCAACGTCGCCCTGCTGGACGACAATGTGAATATGGAAGAGACCATCTTCCGCTCCAAGGCCGTGGGCGAGCCGCCCTTCATGCTGGGCTTCTCGGTCTTCCACGCGATCTCGGACGCCATCGCTTCGCTGGCCGATTACCGCATGTGCCCCCATCTCGACGCCCCCGCGACGCCGGAGCGGGTACTGGCCACCATCGACGCGGTGAGGGCAAGGGCGAAATGAGCCCCGACGACGGCCTCGGCCCCACCGCCGCCGCGCTGGTGGCGGCGGGCCGGCCGGCCGTTCTCGTCACCGTGCGGGAAGCGAGCGGCTCGACGCCAAGGGATGCCGGCGCCTGCATGATCGTCGCCGGCAGCGAAGTTTTCGGCACCATCGGCGGAGGCCGTCTGGAATGGGCCGCCATCGAGAAGGCGCAGGGCCTGCTCGCAACGGGCGAGCACAACGCGGTCATGAGCCTGCCCCTTGGCCCCGCCCTCGACCAATGTTGCGGCGGCCATGTCATCCTCGCCCTCGCCCGGCTCGACGATGCCCTGGCCGCGTCGCTTGCGCGGGAGGAGGAAGCGGCGCGGGCCGGCTGGCCCGTGGTGCTGCTGTTCGGCGCGGGGCATGTCGGCATCGCGCTGGCCGAGGCGCTGCGCCCCCTGCC
>NZ_JBAQRT010000337.1:0-2191 GCF_049306435.1 Zavarzinia sp. | reverse complement strand
GTTACGCCCCCCTCGCGACGAAGGAGTAACGCATGGAGATTTTCGAGGTCGGCCGGCCGACCGGCCGCCAGCTTAAACGCCTCGCCCCGGACGGCAGTTTCGCTGGCTATGCCAGCGTCTTCGCCGTGACCGACGCGCAGGGCGACCGGGTGCTGCCCGGCGCCTTCGCCGCCAGCCTCGGCGACTGGCGGCGGCGGAAAGCCCTGCCGCCCTTCCTGTGGCAGCACGACATGGCCGAGCCGATCGGCCGCTTCGACCGCATCGAGGAAGACGCGACGGGTCTTCTGGTCGAGGGCCGCCTGGCGCTGGAGACGGCGCGCGGGCGGGAGGCCCTGGCCCTGCTGCGCCTCGGCGCGCTCGATGGCCTCTCCATCGGCTATTCGACCGTGGCGGCGGGTGTGGCGGGCGATGGCGCCCGCCTGCTGAAGACGCTCACCCTTCATGAAATCAGTCTCGTCACCCTGCCCGCCAACGAGGCGGCGCGCATCGCCTGGGTCAAGGCCGCCCGGCCGGATGAAGCGGGGCTGAGTCAGGCCATCGTCAGCAATCTCCGCCGCGCGGCGGCGGCCCTTCGGCCCTGAAAGGACCACGCATGACCGATCTTGCCACCATGCACAGCGCCACCGACGACCTCGCCCGGGTCTTCACCGCCTTCCGGGCGGAGAACGACCGCCGTCTCGCCGAGATCGAGACGAAGGGCCGGGCCGATGTCGTCACCATCGAGACGGTCGACCGGCTGAACGCCGAGGTCGGCCGGCTGAGCGACCATGTCACCGCCATCGAAACCGCGCTGGCGCGCCCGGGCAGCCAGCGGAAGGCGGGGCGCAGCGCCGCCGAGGCCGCCCATGCCGAGGCCTTCTCGACCTTCCTGCGCAAGGGTATCGACCACGAGCTGCCGGGCCTCGAGAAAAAGGCGATGAGCGTCGCCTCCGACCCGGACGGCGGCTATCTCGTCGCCGCCGAAATGGCCGAGCGGATCGTCGCCCGCCTGCAGGAAACGAGTCCGATCCGCCAGATCGCTTCGGTCATGACCATCACCGCCGATGCGGTCGAAGGGATGCTGGACCTCGGCGAAGCCGCCGCCGGCTGGGTTGGCGAGAGCGAGGCCCGGGCCGAGACGGCGACGCCTCAGATCGGCCTGTGGCGCATCCCGGTGCACGAGCTCTACGCGGAACCCCGCGTGTCGCAGAAGTTGCTGGACGACGCCAGTTTCGATGTCGAGGCCTGGCTGGCCCAGAAGCTGGCCGAGAAGATGGGCCGGGCCGAGAATGCCGCCTTCGTCGCCGGCAGCGGCGTGGGCAGCCCACGCGGCTTCACCACCTATGCGACGGCGGCGGTGGCGGATGCCGGCCGGCCCTGGGGCACGCTGCAACATGTCGCGACCGGCGCCGCCGGGGCCTTCGCCGCCGCCGATCCGGGCGATGTCCTGATCGGCCTGACCTATGCCCTGAAGGCGGGCCTGCGCGCCGGGGCGCGTTTCGTCATGGCGCGGGCGACCGCGGCCGAGGTGCGCAAGCTGAAGGACACCAGCTCGGGCCAGTATCTGTGGCAGCCGGGCCTCGCCGCCGGCAGTCCGGCCAGCCTGCTCGGCTATCCGGTGGTCGAGGCCGAGGACATGCCGGCGATCGGCGCCAACAGCCTGTCCATCGCCTTCGGCAATTTCCGCGAGGGTTACGCCGTCGTCGACCGCCAGGGCATCCGCACCCTGCGCGATCCCTATACCGCCAAGCCGCAGGTGAAATTCTACACGACGAAGCGCGTCGGTGGCGACGTGCTCGATTTCGATGCCATCAAGCTGCTCAAGTTCGGCGCCTGATCGGGAGAACAAAACATGACCATGCGTGATCTGAAGAATGCCGTCGACGCCAGTCCGTCGCTCGCCCCCGCCGTCCGCAACGCGACGACGACTGGCAGCGCGATCGACCTGCGCGGCTTCGACGCGGCGAGCGTGATCGTTCACATTGGCGCCTATACCGATGGGACGCATACGCCTTCCCTCGAAGCCTCGACCGACGGCGTGTCCTATGCCGCTGTCGCGGCCGGCGAGATGGCCGGCAGTTTCACCGCCGTCGCCAGCGGCGCCGGGGCGAACACGGTGCAACAGGTCGGCTACATCGGCACCGGCCGCTACCTGCGGCCCAAGCTGACGGTGGCCGGCGCGACCACGGGGGCGGCGGTCGCGATCTCCGTC
>NZ_JBAQRT010000336.1:0-43758 GCF_049306435.1 Zavarzinia sp. | reverse complement strand
CGGCGGGTCAGGCTCATGCCGCCGCGGGCCGCGCCCGGCCCAGCAGCCCGCGCTGCGGATCATAGGCCAGAGAGGCGAGCAGGAAGGCCGCGAGCCCGGTGCCGGCCACCACCACCAGCGCGACGCTATCCACCCTGCCATAGGCGGCGAAGCGGATCAGCTCGACGGCCTGGGTGAAGGGGTTGACGAGGCAGAGGTAATAGACCGGCGCCGCCGCCGCCTCGCCGATCTTCCACAGGGGATAGAGCGCGCTCGACAGGAAGAACATCGGGAAGATGACGAAATTCATCGCCCCGGCGAAATTCTCGAGCTGGCGAATGGTCGCCGACAGCAGCAACCCGACCGCCCCCAGCATCAGCGCCGCCAGGATCAGCGCCGGCAGCACCGTGAGATAGCCGAACCAGGGTAGCCGCACGTCGAGGAGCGCCGCCACCCCGAGGAAGACATAGACCTGCACGAGGGACAGCACGACCCCCGCCACCAGCTTGGCGAAGAGCAGCCACCAGCGCGGCAGGGGCGCGGTCAGCAACAGCCGCATCATGCCCATTTCCCGGTCGTAGACGAGAGAAAGCGAGGACTGCATGCCGTTGAACAGCAGCACCATGGCGGCAAGCCCCGGCAGGACATAGACCTGATAGGTGACATAGGTCCGGTAGGGCGGAATGATCGAGACGCCGAAGACATTCTGGAAGCCGGCGGCGAAGACCATCAGCCACAGCAGCGGCCGCACCAGCGCCGAGACGAGGCGGCTGCGCTGCAGGATGAACCGGCGCAGGTCGCGCCGGATGATCGCCAGACCCGCGTCCAGCCGATGACCGATGCCGCTCATGGCCGCCCTCCCTTGCCGGTCAGGGCGAGAAAGGCCTCGGTCAGGCTGGCCCGTCCCGAGGCGGCGACGACATCGGCGGGCGCGCCGGTGGCGACCACGCGCCCGTCGTCCAGGATCACCACCCGGTCGGCGTTGCCCACCTCCTCGACCAGATGGGTCGCCCAGAGCACGCCGCAACCCGTCAGGTGACGCAGCCGGTCGATTTCGGCGCGCAGCGCGATACGGCTGGCGGGATCGAGCGCGTCGCTCGGCTCGTCGAGGAGGAGAAGCGCGGGATCGCCGATCAGCGCTCGCGCCAGCTCGACCCGTCGGCGAAGCCCGCCCGAAAGTTCACGCGCCTTCGCCCGCGCCCGGTCGGCGAGGCCAAGACGGCTGAGCGCCTGCCGGATCGCGGATTTGCGCCGCAGCCGGGGCACGCCCCGCAGCGCGGCGTAATAGGCCAGATTGTCGAAGACCGAAAGGTCGAGATCGAGGGTCGTTTCCTGAAAGACGATGCCGAGGGCGGCCAGCGCCGCGACCGGCGCGGCCGCGACATCGAAGCCGGCCACGCGCACCTCGCCGCCATCGGCCGGGATCAGGCCTTCGATGATGCGGAACAGCGTCGTCTTGCCGGCGCCATTGGGGCCGAGCAGGGCGACGATCTCGCCCGGGCCGACGGTCAGGTCGACGCCGGCCAGGGCCTGACGGGTGCCGTAATGGCGGCTGACGCCGGTGGCGCTCAGCACACCGGCCCCGGCATTTCGGCGCGGCAGGGTGACGAGATCGCCCACGCCCATGCCCCGCCTATTTCAAGGTCGCGAGATAGGCGATGATGGCCGCCCGATCCTCGGCTTTCTTCAGGCCCATGAAGCTCATATGCGTCCCCGGCACCGCCTGTTTGGGATTGAGCAGATAAGGGTCGAGTTCCGCCTCGGTCCAGGCGCCGCCCTTGGCTTTCATCGCTTCGGAATACTTGAAGCCTTCGACCGAGGCAACGGGCCGGTCGACAATGCCGAACAGGCTGGGTCCCACCTTGTTTTCACCCGCCTTCACCGAATGACAGGACATGCATTTCTTGAAGACCTTTTCGCCGTCCGTCACATCCTGCGCCACGGCAAGGGTGGGCGCGACGAAAACGGCGGCAAAGGCGAGCGAGCGAATGGCAGGCACGGAAACATCCTCCCCCGGGGACTGTCGTTGGCGCCGACGCTAGGGAGGATCGCCCGCAGGGCCAATTGCACTTTCGATCAGTAGACTTGGCGGAGCCGCGCGCGCCATGATCACGACAAGACGCGGGCCGCGCAGACGCCCGCGACCGGGGAGAGCATGTCGACACACGCAACGGAAGACGGGGCAACGGAAGACGGGGCACCCCAGGGCGGACAGGCCATCCGCCGGGCGACGAGCGAGGCGATGGATGTCGATACCGCGGTCGCCGATATCGTCGCCGGCATCGGCCGGGCGCCGGTCGCGCTGCTGCTCCTGTTCTGTTCGCCCAGCCACCCGCTGGCCGGGGTCGCCGCCGGGATCGAGGACGAATTGCCGGGCATCGCCATCGCCGGCTGCACCACGGCCGGGGAAATCACGCCCTTCGGCTATCGCACCGGCACCGTGACCGCCGTCGCCTTTTCGGCGCCGCAGTTCATCGCCACCTCGCGCCTGATCGAACCCATGTCGGCCTTCAGCTTCGAGGAAGGACACAGTCTCGTCCGCTCCCTGCGCCAGATCCATGCCGAGGCCTGTTCGGGCCGCGGCGGCCAGACCTTCGCCCTTCTCGTCTCCGACGGCCTGTCGATGAGCGAGGAGCGGCTGGTGTCCGTCCTCGGCGATGCCCTCGACGAAATCCCCCTGGTCGGCGGCTCGGCCGGGGATGACCTGATGTTCCGCGAGACCCGGGTATTGCTTGGCGATGTCACGCGGAAGGACGCGGCGATCGTCACCCTGATCACCACCGACCTGCCGTTCCAGGTGTTCCAGACCCAGCATTTCGTCTCGTCCAGCGAGAAGCTGGTGGTCACCAGGGCCGATCCCACCCGCCGCCTGGTCGCCGAGATCAACGCCGAACCGGCGGCCGAGGAATATGCCCGCCTGATCGGCCTGAAGACCGGCGACCTGACGCCGCCCGTCTTCGCCGCCCGGCCGCTCGTCGTCCGGGCCGGCGGGCGGGACTATGTCCGTTCCATCCAGCGCGTCCATGGCGACGGTAGCCTGTCGTTCTTCTGCGCGATCGACGAGGGCATCGTGATGACCGTCGCCAATTCGATCGATCTCGTCGCCAATCTGATCGACACTTTCGACGGGCTGAAGCGCGCGGTCGGCGGCAGGATCGAGGCGGTGCTCGGCTTCGACTGCGTCTTTCGCTATCTCGAGATGGAACAGCGCCAGTTGCTCGGCACCGTGTCGCGGCTTTTCATCGAGAACCGGGTGATCGGCTTTTCGACCTATGGCGAGCAGTTCGGCATGATGCATGTGAATCAGACCTTCACCGGCATCGCCTTCGGCGGCGGAGGCGAATGATGAATGACGCCGCCAGGATCGCCGAACTCGAGAAGCGCGTCGCCAAGCTGACCGAGATCAACCGCGCCCTGATGGGCCGGGTGGAGCGCAGCCTCGATTTTCACGGCAATGCCTTCGCCCTGTTCGAATCGGCGATCTTCCTCGATCGCAAGGTGAACGACCGCACCCGCGAGCTGACCGAGGCCATGCGCTCGCTCGAGACGACGAACAACGAGCTGAACGCGGCGATCATCACCAGCCAGACCGCGCAGAACCGCCTGCACGACGCGATCAACTCGATGTCGGAAGGCTTCGCCCTGTTCGATCGCGATGACCGACTGATCCTGTTCAACCAGAAATTCCTCGATTACTGGCCGTCGATGCGCGAGCGGATCCGCGCCGGCATCACCTATCACGAAATCCTGACCCAGGCCTTCCGCCACGGCGACATCGCCATGGCCCAGGAACTCGCCGCCGACTGGATCAAGACCCGCCTCGGCGAGCGGGTGAACGTCCGCCGGGGCCAGCAGGCGCGCGGCATCCACGCGCTGCGCGACGGCCGCTGGGTGCAGATGAACGACCGCCTGTCGGCGGAAGGCGGCATCGCCTCGGTACTGACCGACATCACCGACCTGAAACGGGCCGAGCGTGAGATGCGCGAACAGGCGCTGGCCGAGCGGTCGCTGCATCTTCAGGCGACGATCGAGAGCATGTCGCTCGGCGTCGCCGTCTTCGATGCCTCGGGCATGCTGGTCCATGCCAACGAGAGGTTCTGGCGCCTGCTGGACCTGCCGCCGGTCTTCGCCATGCCGGGCGCGACCTTCGAGGAATTCAAGGCCTACAACCGGCGCCGGGGTTCCGCCGCGCTGATCCCCGAGGGCGGCGCCACCGACGAGCGGCACTGGGCCGGGCGCTGGTTCTCGATCAAACGCGACCGCATGCCCGACGGCGGCTTCGTCTGCTCCTTCGACGACGTGACCGTGCGGAAGGAGGCCGAGGTCGCCCTGATCGACAGCGAACGCCGCATCCGCCTCGTCACCGACGCCATGCCGGCCATGATCTGCTATGTCGACGCCGGGCTGATCTACCGCTTCACCAACCGGCCCTACCGCGAGGCTTTCGCATCCGGGCGCGACCCCGTCGGGCTGCATGTCGCGCAGATCCTGGCGCCGGCCGATTTCGGCGCGCGCAAGAGCCACATGGAAGGCGCCCTCGGCGGGCGTTTCACAACCTTCGAGCTGAACCTGCCGGGCCAGGGCCGCTTCGGCATCGCGACCTATGTCCCCCATATCGCCGACGACGGCAGCGTGATCGGCTTCTTCACCCTGATCCAGGACATCACCGAACGCCGCCGCGCCGCCAGTCTCCTGGCGGAGGCCAACGAGATGCTGGAGCGGCGCGTCGCGGAGCGGACGGCCAGCCTCGTCACCCTGAACGAGACCCTGCGCAGCGAGATCGCCGAGCGCGAGCGGGTGACGGTCGAATTGCAGCAGGCCAAGCTCGACGCCGAGCGGGCGAACCAGTCGAAGACCAAATTCCTGACCGACGCCAGCCACGACCTGTTGCAGCCGCTGAACGCCGCCCGTCTCTTCGTCTCGTCGCTGACCGATCAGGCCCTGCCGGCGCAGAGCGCCAATCTGACCCGCAAGCTGGACAATTCCCTGACCGCGGTCGAGGACCTGCTGGGCACGCTGCTCGACATCTCGAAATTCGATGCCGGCCGCGTGACCATCGAGGAACAGGTGGTGTCGCTCGATTCGCTTCTGTCCGGCCTCGTCGACGAGATGGCGCCGGTGGCGCGCAGCCGGGGCCTCGATCTGCGGCTGGTGCCGACCTCGCTCTTCGTGCGGACCGATCCCCGGCTGTTCCGCCGCATCCTGCAGAATCTCGTCTCCAACGCCATCCGCTACACGCCGCGCGGCCGCATCCTGCTGGGTGTTCGCCGGGGCCGCAACCAGGCGCGGGTGATCGTCCTTGATACCGGCGTCGGTATCCCGGCCGACCGCATGGAAGACATCTTCGAGGAGTTCAAGCGCCTCGACCAGCCGGAAGGCATGGTCAACGGCTTCGGCCTCGGCCTGTCGATCGTGCGGCGCATCGCGCGTCTGCTCGGCCATGGCATCAGGGTCCACTCCACCCTGGGCCATGGATCCGCCTTCTCGATCGATCTGCCGGTCGCGGCGGCCCGGCCGGCGCTTCGGCCCATTGTCGTCATGCCGGCGGTCGCGCCGGTCGCCCGCATCGGCACCCGCGTTCTCGTCATCGACAATGAACAGGCGATCCTCGACGGGATGCGCTCGCTGCTTGAAGGCTGGTCGTGCGAGGTTTCAGTGGCAAGAGGCCTGCGCGACGCGATGAATGCCATCGGCCAGCGCCCGCCCGACATCGTCCTCGCCGATTTCCACCTCGACCGGGGCGAAACCGGCATCGAGGCGATCGGCGCCTTGCGCCGCCGCCTCGGCGGCACCGTGCCCGCCGCCCTGCTGACCGCCGACCGCAGCGCCGAATTGCAGCAGAACATCTCGGCGATGGAGCGCTGCGCCCTCCTTTACAAGCCGGTGAAACCCGCCAAGCTGCGCGCCCTGATGACGGCCTTGCTGGACGGCTAGGCGTCCGCCTATGCCCCGACGTCCTGCACTTCCTTCATCCGGCGCAGGGCCAGCACCGCCTGGGTGCGGCTGGCGACGCCCAGCTTGTGCAGGACGGCCGAGACATGGGCCTTCACCGTCGTCTCGGAGACCGTGAGGATATGGCTGATTTCCTTGTTCAGCCGGCCCTCGCCCATCAGTTCCAGCACGCGCATCTGCTGCGGTGTCAGGGTGCCGATCTTGGCGAAGGGTTCGTCGGTGGTGCGGCCCTTGGGCACCGGCCGCGTCGGCGCCGCGAGATGGGCGGCGTCGGGCACGAAAATGCCGCCGGCCAGCACCTGCTCGACCGCCGCGCGGATCTTCTCCCGCCCCAGGGATTTCGGGATATAGCCGGCGGCACCGCAGGCCAGGCAGCGCGCCACCGTGTCCTCGTCGGCCAGGGCCGAGACGATGACGATGGGCAGGTCGGGCCGCACCTTGCGCAGGTTGACGAGGCCGGCGAGCCCGTCCATGCCCGGCATCCGCAAGTCGAGGAGCGCCAGGTCGAAATCATCGTCGTCCCGCACGAGATCGAGAACGCCGCCCAGACTGGCGGCCTCGACCACCAGGGCATCGCCGCGCACCGCGACGACGGCCCCCTGCAGTGCCTCGCGGAACAGCGGATGGTCGTCGGCGATCAGGACTTTCAGCATCAGGCATATCCCCCCGGGTATCGACATGAACGCCGGCTTCTTGCTGGCCGGCCTTTTCGTCATTTGAACGCTTGCCGCCCCGCTTGGCAACGGGACCAAAGGCAAGGACCGGGGTGGCGGCGCCACCCCGGTCCAAACGCGCGTGACTGTAAGATCAGGACTTCCTGGGCAGTTTGAAGACCCAGAGCATCCCCCCCTGGTTGAAGCTCTTCACATAGTCGGCGACATCGCCACCCCACAGCGGCACGGCGCCGCCCCAGCCCGAGACGACGGCGATATATTGTTCGCCATCCATGTCCCAGGTGATCGGGCTGGCGACGACGCCCGAGCCCGTGTTGAAGCTCCACAACTCCTTGCCGGTCTCGTCGTCGAAGGCCTTGATATAGCCCTCGGGGGTTCCGGTGAAGACGAGGCCGCCGCCGGTGGTCAGCACCCCGCCCCAGAGCGGCGCGCGGTTCTTGTATTCCCACTTGATCTTGCCGGTCGCCGGGTCCATCGCGCGCAGCACGCCGATGTGATCCTCGTAAAGCGGCTTGATGGTGAAGCCGGCGCCCAGATAGGCCGCGCCCTTGCGATAGGTGATCGGCTCGTTCCAGATATCCATGCCCCATTCGTTCGACGGAATGTAGAACAGGCCGGTGTTCTGGCTGTAGGCCATCGGCATCCAGTTCTTGCCGCCGAGGAAGGACGGCGCGGTGAACACCGACTTGCCCTTGCCATCCGCACCGCCGCCCTTGGAAGGATCGCCCGGACGGAAGTCGGGATTGTAGATCGGCCGGCCCTTGTCGTCATAACCGGAAGCCCAGTCGTGGCGGGTCACGAAGGGGCTGGCGCTGATGAATTTGCCCGTGGTGCGGTCGAGGACGAAGAAGAAGCCGTTGCGATCGGCGGTCGCCGCCGCGTCGATGGTCTTGCCGTCGGCGCCCTTCAGCGGGAAGGAGATCAGCTCGTTGACGCCGTCGAAATCCCAGCCGTCATGCGGGGTGGTCTGATAGGACCATTTGATCTCGCCGGTCTTGGGATCGATCGCGAGGCGGGACGACGAATAGAGATTGTCGCCTGGGCGCAGCCAGGAGTTCCAGGGCGACGGATTGCCGGTGCCATAGAACAGAAGGCCGGTCTTCGGATCATAGGTGCCGCCCAGCCAGGTGCCGCCGCCGCCGGTCTGCCACTGGTCGCCTTCCCAGGAGGCATTCTTGGTACCGGTCATGGTCGAGGGCTTGCCATCCACCGTGCCGACATTGCCTTCGATCACCGGACGGGTCCATTTGGATTCGCCCGTCTCGGCGTCGAGGGCATAGACCTTGCCGACGATGCCGAATTCGCCGCCGCCGATGCCGGTGATGACCATGCCGTTCACGATCAGCGGCGCATTGGTGATCGAATAGCCGGCCTTGTAATCCTCGATCGCCTTCGACCACACGACCTTGCCGGTCTCGCGGTTGAGGGCGACGACCTTGGCATCCAGCGTGCCGAAATAGACCTTGTCGCCATAGACGGCGGCGCCGCGATTGATCACGTCGCAGCACGGCATGATGCCGTCGGGCAGGCGGTGGTTATATTCCCAGAGCTCCTTGCCGGTCTTGGCGTCGATCGCCCACATGCGGCTGTAGGAGCCGGTGACATAGATCACGCCGTCGACCACCAGCGGCTGGCTTTCCTGGCCGCGCTGCTTCTCGCCGCCGAAGGAGAAGGCCCAGACCGGGACCACGCCCTTCACCGTTTCCTTGTCGATCAGTTTCAGCGGGCTGAAGCGCTGGCCCTGCGAGCCAAGGCCATAGGTCAGGACGTCGCCGGTCGATTCGACATCGCCCAGGATATCCTTGTCGGTTACAGGCTTGGCGTGGCCAAGGCCCGCGAAGCCCATGGCTGCGATCGCGAGCGTTGCCGCCGCGACCGACCGCCTGAATGTCGTTGCCATCCCAGTCTCCCTTGCGTCATGGCGCCCCTGCGGGGCATCTCCAGCTTCCGGCGGAGTCCTCCCCTCCGATCGAAAGCCTGCGAATACTGGGCTTTCGGCCAGAACGCGCCTATTGCCCAATAGTACGACACCAATATTGTTACTTGTCCGAAAGTACCGATCGTTCGAAAGTCGGATAGAGATGCGCGACCGTGCGGGCGAATTCGGCCCGGGCGACGGCGAGACCCGCGAATTCTTCGGGCAGTTTCATGTCGATGACTTCGGGCGCGTCCAACCCCCTGGCCGCCGCCGCGAAGAGAGCCTGGCGCAGCCAGGTCAGATAGGCCGCGGTCTGATCGAAGGCCTGGGGCGGCGGCGCCACCGGGCCATGGCCGGGCACGACGAGTTTCGCCGGCAAGGCGCGCAGGCGATCGAGCGCCGCCAGCCAATGGTCGATATCGGCCTGGGGCGTCGTCGGCGTCCGGTCGAGAAAGGCGATGTCGCCGGCGAAGAGAGTGCCGGTGGTCCGGTCGAAGACCGCGAGATCCGCCCTGGTGTGACCATCGAGGGCGAGCAGCTCGAGGTCATGATCGCCGACGACGAGCGGCCCTTTGGCCACGACGCCCGTTGGCGGAATCAGCGTGGTTCCCGCCATGGCATCGCCCACCAGCCGGTAAATGCCGTCGAGCAGGGCGGGCGGCGTTCCGGCGATCTCGGCCCTGGTGCCGTCGAGGGCGGATATGGCGACGTCGCCGAAGGCGCTATTGCCGAGATAATGATCCGGATGGGCATGGGTGATCAGCACGAGCCGGACGGGCCGGTCGGTGACCGTGCCGATCAGCTGGCGCAATTGCCGCCCGTAATCGAGGGACGGGCCGCTGTCGATGACGACGACGCCCGCCGAGGTCACGACGAAGCCCGTGTTGACGATATTGCCGCCATTGGCGCGGTTGAAATGCTCCATCCGGCCCGGCACCACATAGGTATCCGGGGCGATTTCCCGCGCCGTCAGCTGGTAATCGAAAGCCAGCGCCTGAAGCGGCGCCAGCATGAGGGCGATGCCTGCCGCCAGCGCCCTCATGACAGGGCGACCTTTCGCCGGAAGATATTGCCGTTGTTGTCGCGCGCGGTGACCGTGATGTCGCCGCCGATGCCGGCGGGAACCTCGAAGGTCAGCAAGGGATTTTCCGACACCGGCTCGAAGGTCGCCAGCTCGCCCAGCAAAATGCCGCCCGCGTCCTCGACCATCACCTTCTCGATGAAGAAGGCCGGAATGCCGGCGGCGAGGCCGGTATCCATCGGATGGCGGATGGACAGGCGGACGCGGCGGCGGCCGTCGCGGTCGAAGACGCGGGCCTCGGTCTCGCCGAGACGGGCGGTCCAGTCCGCTTCGCCATGGGCGAGGGCGGGCGTGGTGCAGCCGCCGCCCATGGCATCGACCCATTGCCCCGCGACATGCCAGATTCCCTTCAGGTCGAGGGCGGCGGCGCGCAGGGGCGTCGCCTGCTGGATCTTGAAGCGGGTGGCGATCAGCGGCGCCAACCGGCCGGGGGCGAAATCGAGGATCAGCGGAATGGGGTTGAGATCGGCGAAGACGAGGATGCGCTGAACCCGGCCAAGGCCCCCCGCGTCGACGAGAAAGGGCACCTGCAGCGCGTCTTCGGCCGCTGTTGGCGCGGCGACGGCGATCCTGTCGTCGAAGACGACGGGCCCCTTGCCGAGCAGCAGCGCCCGCATATCCTCCCAGGCGACCGATTGCAGCGGATCCATGGGCGCGGCGCCCCACGCCCGGCCAGCCGCCAACGCGGCGACGCCGGCCCCATGGCCAAGGAGGGCGCGGCGCGTGATCATCGCTGGGGCGCCAGCCAGGTGACGCCGGCCTCGGCGAATATCCGCGCCATCGTCCCGTCCCCGGCCATGGCGCCGAGGGCATCGCCCACCTCGTAGACGAAGGGCCGGCAAGTCTCGCGCACGGCGCAGCCGACGGTCCAGCGCGAGCGGAACATGCCGCCCATCAGGAAGGGTTTCACGCTGGCCTTTGGCGCATGATGGGGCGCGAAAGCCTCGATCTGCGCCGCCTGCAGGATGATCGCGTCGACCTCGCCCGCGCCGAGCGCCTTCACCGCGTCGAGCGGGCGGGCGAAATGCACCGCCGCGTTGCGCAGGCGCCCGCCATTGGCCGACGACAGCCAGAAATCCGGCATGGTGTCGATCTCGACCCCGATGCGCCGTCCCTCGTCGCTTTCCGGATCGAAGCCGCCGGGCAGGACCTCCGGGTTGCTGGCGATCGCGAAGCCTTCCTCGAAATAGGGGCCGAACAGGACGACGAGGTCATTGTTCAGCTGGATCTGGCGGTCGTAGGGCACATGGAACATCAGGTCGCCGACGCTGCGGTCGATGACATTGCCGCGCCAGATGCCGTTGCGCAGGTCGTCGTCGATCTTCTCGCCGGCGACCAGCGGATAAAAGTGGGGCTGGAGGCCGATCCGCTTCGCCACCTCGCGCGCCACGTCGATATCGATACCCCGCGGCCCCTCGGCCGTGGTGATCGAATAGGGCGCGAAATCCTCGTAATAGGGAATGCGCAGGATGCCGCGCTCGCGGATCGTGTCGTAGCGCAAGGGGCCGACGGGATCGTCGTCGGACCGGGCGCTCCGGCCCCCCAGCACGAGGCCGGCGCCGAGGGCGCCCGCCAGCTTCAGGACATCGCGGCGGCGCGGCATCTCAATCCTCGTGCACGCTTTCGATGTAGCTGCGGATGGCCCAGAGCGCTTCCTGGCTGAGCACGCCATCGAACACCGGCATGTAGACCTTGCCGTCGCGCACCGCGCCATGTTTCATCCGCTCGACGAACCAGGCATCGCCATCGGGGCCGAGATCGAGCAGGCGCAGGTCCGGCGCGATACCGCCCGACTTCGCCTCGAGGCCATGACAACGCGCGCAGTTCTGATTGTAACCCGAAGCGCCAATCTCGATCGCGCGCTTGTTGCCGGTATAGGGGTTGGTCTCCAGCCATTCCTTGCCGACAGGGTCAAGGCCGGCGGTATCGACAGGTTGCGGCGTCACATCGCCATGAGCGAAGGCGCCCGAGACGGCGCCGATGGCGATCCCCGCGGCGCCAAGGGCCGCCAGGACAAGAGTGCGCGATGGATGCCGGTACGCGGCCATGGTGGTCATTCCTCCCCAGGAGCTGTTGCAGGCAAGCTAGGAGGGGAAGGGACGAGGCACCATTGTACTTTGGATCGATCGTCATCCGCATCTCGTCCTAAAGTGCGATGGCGCCCCCGCCGGCCGCCGCTATCGTCGATCGCAGGAAAAAGGGGGAGGACAGAATGCCGGATCGCCGAATCCGGGCGGGGCACTTCGCCGTGGCCGCCCTGGCCGCGTTCATGATGCCGATGACCGCCGGGGCCGAGACCATCTATGTCACGAACGAGCGCGACAACACCATCAGCGTGATCGATGGCGCGACCCTGGCCGTGACCGGAACCATCAAGGTGGGCAAGCGTCCGCGCGGCATCCTCGCGGATTCGAAATTCACCCGACTTTACATCTGCGCCAGCGACGACGACACGGTGCAGGTCCTCGACCTCGCGACCGGAAAGATCATCGGCGAATTGCCCTCGGGCGACGATCCCGAGCAGTTCGCCCTGCACCCGGACGACCGCCATCTCTATATCTCGAACGAAGACGACAATATCGCGACCGTCGTCGATGTCGAGACGAGGTCCGTGGTCGCCCAGATCGAGGTCGGCGTCGAGCCGGAGGGCATGGCAGTCAGTCCCGACGGCGCCTGGGCGGTGAACACATCCGAGACCACCAACATGGTGCATTGGATCGACACGGCGCAGCAGAAGCTGGTCGACAACACGCTGGTCGGCCAGCGCCCGCGTCACGCCGAATTCAGCGCCGATGGCAAGACCCTGTGGGTCTCGTCCGAGATCGGCGGCACGGTGACGGTGATCGACGTCGGCACCCGCAAGGTGATCAAGACCATCGATTTCGCCGTCAAGGGCGTGCCGGCGGACCAGATCCAGCCCGTCGGCGTCAAGCTGACCAAGGACGGCAGCCTCGCCTTCGCCGCCCTCGGCCCCGCCAACCGGGTCGCCGTCATCGATGCCCGGACCTTCGCGGTGAAGGACTATCTGCTCGTCGGCCGCAGGGTCTGGCACCTCGCCTTCAATGGCGACGAAAGCCGGCTCTATACCACCAACGGCGTCAGCAACGATGTCTCGGTGATCGATGTCGGCGCGCTCGAGGTCGTGAAGTCCATTCCCGTGGGGCGTGCCCCATGGGGGGCCGTGGTCGTGCCCTGACCCCGGTCAGGCCGCGGTGATGCTCCCATTCCGCACGGCATCATCGCAGCCCCCCGCCTGACCCCTCGTCGCAAGCCGAGGGGTCTCTTTTTTGGCAGACGCCCACCTCACCCCCTCAGCGGGTGTTCATCCGGCGATAGGCCCGCACCACCGCCTCGCCGGCCGAAGCGCCGCGGGCGAGATCGAACAATTCGGCATGGGCGGGCGAGCGGTCGCAGGCGGGATCGATGGCGCCGGCATCACCGGTCAGGGCCAGGGCCTGGCAGCGGCAGCCGCCCCAGTCGATCTCGCGCCGGTCGCAGGCGCGGCAGGTCGCCGGCATCCAGTCGGTGCCGCGAAAGGCGGCGAAGGCGGGATCGCCGGCCCAGATCTCGGCCAGGCTGTGCTGGCGGAGATTGGCGAAGACGAGGTTGGGAATGGTCTCGGCCGCGTGACAGGGCAGGACATGGCCCGAGGGCGAGACATTGATGAAGCGACGGCCCCAGCCGCCCATGCAGGCCTTGGGACGCCGGGCGTAATAGTCGGGGATCACGTAATCGATCACCAGCCGGCCGCCCAGCCGCGCCCGCTCCGCTTCGACAAGGGCGGTCGCGGCATCGAGCTGGTCGAGGGTCGGCATCAGGAAATCGCGGTTCTTCAACGCCCAGCCGTAATATTGGACATGGGCGACCTCGATCCGCTGCGCCGCGACGCTTTCCGCGAAGGCGATCATCTCGCCCAGCCGGTCGAGATTCTGGCGGTGGACGACGGCATTGATGGTCAGCGCGAGGCCCGCCTCGCCGACCAGCAGCGCCGCCGCGCGCTTCTTGGCGAGACCGTCCGGATAGGCGCTGATGCGCAAGGCCCCGGCGGGATCGGTGTCCTGGACCGAGATCTGCACATGATCGAGCCCGGCCGCCACCAGCGCATCGCATTTCGCGCGGTCGAGCATCACGCCCGAGGTGATGAGATTGGTATAGAGCCCGGCCGCCCTCGCGTGGGCGACGAGACGCGGCAGGTCGCCCCGCGCCATCGGCTCCCCGCCCGAGAAATGGATCTGCAGGATGCCGAGGGCCGCCGCCTCGTCGATGAGGCGCAGCCATTCGTCCGTCGCCAGTTCGTCCGCCGCCTTCACCAGCTCGACCGGGTTCGAGCAATAGGGGCATTGCAGCGGGCAGCGATGGGTGATCTCGGCCAGCAGCGCCAGCGGCGGCTCGACCCCCGCCCCCGCCGATGGCATGACAGGGGTCACGGGCGCCACGCGCCGGGCGCGATCAGGCCCGGCTCGACATAGGCGAAATGCAGGGCATCGAGCTGGGCCCAGAGCACGTCGCACTTGAAGGTCAGGGCGTTCAGCACCGCCTGCTGCTGGTCCGGGCGGCGGGCTTCGCGCTTCACGTAATCTAGGGCGAAATTGGCGTCGCGCGGCGCCTGGGTCAGGCGCTTGTCGAAATAGGCCAGGGTCTCCTTCGAGACGAAGTCGTAATGCGACAGCATGCCGGCGACCCGCGTGGTGATGATGCCGGGGGCGAACATCTCGGTCAGGGACGAGGCGATGGCGTCGAGCAGCGGCTTTTCCGCGACGAAATGGACATAGGCTTCGACGGCGAATTTGGTCGCCGGCAGGATGCCCCGGCCGGACATGACGTAATCCCGGTCGAAACCGAAGGAATCCGTCAGCTTCAGCCAGCGCTCGATGCCGCCGTCGCCTTCCCGCTCGCCGTCATGATCGACGATGCGCTGGCGCCAGGCGCGGCGCAGCGCCGGGTCTTCCAGCCGGGCCAGCAGGGCGGCGTCCTTCAGCGGGATCCGGCTCTGGTAATAGTAACGATTGAGGGCCCAGGCGGCGACCTGATCGCGGCTCAGATGGCCGCTGTGCAGCAGGCCGTGGAACGGATGCTTGTCGTGATAGCGCGCGGCGCCGATCGCCCGCAGCGCCGCTTCCAGCTCGTCCGGTGTCATGATCGCGTTCATGGGTGAAGTTCCTCCCCGTCGACGGGAATGTGCCAGCCTTCCGCCTCGGCCGCGGCACGCTCCGGCGTGTCGGCGGCAAGGACCGGGTTGGTCGTATTGATATGGATGAAGACGCGGCGACCGATGTCGAGGCCGGCGAGGCGGGCCATCGCCCCGCCCGGCCCCGACATGCTGACATGGCCCATGCGCTGGCCGGTCTTGGCCGAAACGCCGAGGGTCACCATCTCGTCGTCGCGCCACAGCGTGCCGTCGAACAACAGGAGGTCGCAACCATCGATCCGGGCGCACAGATCCTGGTCGATCGCGGCGCAGCCCGGAACGAACAGCACGCGGCGCCCGCCGCCCGTGATCTCGAGGCCGACGGTGGTGCCCCTTCGCCCGGCCAGCGAGCCCTGCCCCTCGAGATAGAGCGGAACCTTGCCCGGCACATCGAAGGCCGTGATGGCGAGACCGGGCAGCACCTCGAAGCCGGCGTCGAGCTCGAAGGCATGGCGCGGCACCCGGTCCCTGGGCAGGGCGCCGAAGATCGGGTTGGCGTCGATCGTCGCCAGCGTCTCGGCCGAGCCGTGCAGGGTGAAGGCATGGCCTTCGCGCAAGGTCAGCAGACCGGTGATGAAATCGATCTCGCCCCCGGTCAGCACCACGTCGGTGATCGGCGAATGACGAAGCCCCTGCGCCGGCCACAACGCGGGATTGGCCAGGATCTGGCTGCGCAGGTCCGGGGAAGCGTTGATCAGGACCCAGGATTTCCCGTCCAGCGTGACGGCGATGGAGGTCTGGGTACGGGCCGGCGCGGCGGGGTCACCCGACCAGGCGCGCAGCGAATTCGGCGTGCGGCAGTTCCACTGGGGAAAGCCACCGCCGGCCGCGGTTCCAAGAAGCAGGATGCGCATGGCGCCTCACGGCCGGCGATGGTCAGGAAGCTCAGCGCTCGGCGCAGGCGTAGCAGTTGATTTCCATGCCGACGCGGACTTCGGAAATCTTGGGCTTGGTCCACTTCTTCATTCGTTCTACTCCCTCGTTTGCGGGTTCTGTCGCCTCACGACGCCAAACTCTAGCCGTGATGCCGACCCTTTTGGATTGTCCTTTAGGACGAGCACCGGGCGCGCGGCCCGATGCCGTCAGCCATACACCATTCAGATCGCGCTTTCAGCCCATTCCTCGCCGGTCGCGGGCAGGGTCAGGCCTTCCGATTCGTCGTCGGAAAAGACCCGGCTGCGGGTCAGGAAACGCACGCCTTCCGGCGCCTCGAGCGAGAAGCCCGAGCCGCGCCCGGGCACGACATCGATGATCAGCTGGGTATGGGACCAATATTCGAACTGGGCGGCGCCGATGAAGAAGGGTGTCCCGGCGATGGTGCCGAGATAGACATCCTGCGCGCCCACCCGGAATTCCTTGCGCGGGTAGCACATGGGGGCGGAGCCGTCGCAGCAACCGCCCGACTGGTGAAACATCAGGGGCCCGTGCAGGGCCTTCAATTTTTCGATGACCGCCTCGGCGGCCCCGGTCACTTCGACACGAGAGACCATTGTTGTTCCTTTCCTGGACATGTCCTCCTGGCCCCACATTAGGGAGAGGCCAGGAGGCTCGCCGATCAAGGATTATTTTCGCGGTCTCGTCGCGAGGCCCCGGCCTTGGCCGGGACAGCGCCGTTACAGGGCGACCTCGAAGGGTGCCTGCGTCTTGGAGGTGATTTCGTCGAGGGTGACGCCCTCGGCGAGTTCGATCAGGGTGAGGCCGGTGCCGCCCTGCTTGTCGATCTTGAAGACGCCGAGGTCGGTGACGACCATATCGACGACCCTGGTGCCGGTCAGCGGCAGGTCGCAGGCCTTCAGCAGCTTCGGGCTGTTGCCGGCGACATGTTCCATGACGACGACGACCTTCTTCACCCCGGCGACGAGGTCCATGGCGCCGCCCATGCCCTTCACCATCTTGCCCGGGATCATCCAGTTGGCGAGATCGCCGTTCTCGGCCACCTGCATGGCGCCGAGGATCGACAGATCGATATGGCCGCCGCGGATCATCGCGAAACTGTCGGCCGAGGAAAAGAAGGACGAATCCGGCAGCTCGGTGATGGTCTGCTTGCCGGCGTTGATCAGGTCCGGGTCTTCCTCGCCCTCGAAGGGGAAGGGCCCCATGCCGAGCATGCCGTTCTCGGACTGCAGGGTGACATGCACGCCTTCGGGAATGTAATTGGCGACCAGCGTCGGAATGCCGATGCCGAGGTTCACGTAGAAACCGTCCTGCAGCTCCTTGGCGGCGCGGGCGGCCATCTGTTCACGGGTCCAGGCCATGGCGGTCTCCTCAGATCTTCTTCCGGGTGGTGCGCTGCTCGATGCGCTTCTCGTAGGTCGCGCCCTTGATGATGCGCTGGACGAAGATGCCGGGCGTGTGGATGTGGTCGGGGTCGATGGTGCCGGGCTCGACCAGGTTTTCCACCTCGGCGACGGTGACCTTGCCGGCGGTCGCCATCATCGGGTTGAAGTTCCGGGCGGTCTTCCGGTAGACGAGATTGCCGGCGGTATCGCCGCAATGGGCCTTCACGATGGAAAGATCGGCGACGAGGCCGGTTTCCATCACATAGGTCTCGCCGTTGAACTGGCGCAATTCCTTGCCTTCGGCGACCAGGGTGCCGACGCCGGTCTTGGTGAAGAAGGCGGGGATGCCGGCGCCGCCGGCACGGATCCGCTCCGCGAGCGTCCCTTGCGGGTTGAACTCGAGCTCGAGCGCGCCCGAGAGATATTGCTGGGCGAAGAGCTTGTTCTCGCCGACGTAGGACGAAATCATCTTCCTGACCGACTTGGTCTCGAGGAGGACGCCAAGACCGAAACCGTCGACGCCCGCGTTGTTCGAGATGAAGGTGAGGCCCTTCACGCCCGCGAGGCGGATGCCCTCGATCAGGTTTTCGGGAATGCCGCAGAGGCCGAAGCCCCCGGCCATGATCACCATGTCGTCGCGCAGCAGCCCCGCAAGGGCCGTTACCGCGTCCGGGTAGACCTTTTTGCTCATCGTCGCCTGTTTCCCGTCCATCTGCCTTACGCAGGGGATTCCTTCCCCACCGACAGGATGCAGCGCGGGGAGATTTCGCGCAACGCGGCAAAGGTCATTGCTCGATCGGGCAATTGAGTGTTGCGAAACAGCGCCAGTTGTGCTGCCTGATGCTTCGTTTTCGCGAGGGGTGAATCCCCTCCCTTCCCCGTGTCCTGGAGATCCATGATGGCAAAAACTCCCGTCCGCGTAGCGGTGACCGGCGCCGCCGGCCAGATCGCTTATTCGCTGCTGTTCCGCATCGCCAATGGCGACCTTCTCGGCAAGGACACCCCGGTCATCCTGCAGCTTCTCGACCTGCCCCAGGCGATCAACGCCGTCGGCGGTGTCGTCATGGAGATCGAGGACTGCGCCTTCCCGACGCTGGCCGGCGTCGTCATCACCGATGATCCGGAAGTCGCCTTCAAGGACGCCGACATCGCCATCCTCGTCGGCGCCCGTCCCCGCTCCAAGGGCATGGAGCGCGCCGACCTGCTGGCCGCCAATGCCGCCATCTTCAAGGTTCAGGGCGCGGCCCTGAACAAGGTCGCCTCGCGCGATGTCAAGGTCCTGGTGGTCGGCAACCCGGCCAACACCAATGCCTATATCGCGATGAAGTCGGCCCCCGACCTGCCGGCCAAGAATTTCACCGCCATGCTGCGCCTCGACCACAACCGTGCCCTGTCGCAGCTCGCCGCCAAGGCCGGCGTCGCCGTCTCCTCGCTGGAGAAGCTGGCGGTGTGGGGCAACCATTCCCCGACCATGTATGCCGACTACCGCCTGACCACCTCGAACGGCGAATCGGTCAAGGCCAAGATCAACGACGAAGCCTGGAACCGCGACACTTTCCTGCCGACCGTCGGCAAGCGCGGCGCCGCCATCATCGAAGCGCGCGGCCTGTCCTCGGCCGCCTCGGCCGCCAATGCGGCGATCGACCACGTGCATGACTGGGTGCTGGGCACCAAGGGCGGCTGGGTCTCGATGGGCGTGCCCTCGGACGGTTCCTACGGCGTGCCGGAAGGCATCATCTTCGGCATGCCCTGCGTCTGCGAGAATGGCGAATACAAGGTCGTGAAGGGCCTCGAGATGGACGACTTCTCGAAGGAGCGCTTCAAGATCACCCTCGACGAGCTGCTGTCGGAAGCCGAAGGCGTCGCCGACCTGCTGAAGTAAGCGGAGACGGGCCGGGGCATCCCCCCGGCCCCTGTCCCGGCCATGATCTATCTGCCCGCGCTCGACGGTCTGCGAGCCATCGCCGTCCTGATGGTCATGGTCTTTCACGCCGGGGCACCGCTCCTCCGCGGCGAATTTTACGGCGTCGATGTCTTTTTCGTCCTCAGCGGCCTGTTGCTCGGCGCGGCGTTGCCCGCCTATCTCGGGCGCTTGTCCTATGGACTTTACCTGTTCCACGATCCGGTGATGCTCTACCTGCGGCAGACGGCGGGCCGGGAGGTCGCGCTGATCGCCCTGTCCTTCCACACCCTCGAAGCCTGGATCAGGCCTCGGCGACGAGCCCTTTGATCCCCCGTACTTTAGTTGCATTGCAGAAAACGATTGTGCACCGCGACAAAATGGCTGTTGTCGCGGCGGCGTCAAAACCTACCTAATGGACCCATTACGCTTGTTCAGGTGATGCCATGTCCATGTTGCGTCTCTTCGCCAATCGTGCCGACGACGCTTTGTTCGGCAATTTCCTCGCCCGCGCGGGCTGGGCGCTGGTCGGCCTCGCGCTCGGCCTGTGGCAGGGTCCGCTCGGCCTGATCGGCCTGACGGTCGGCCTTGTCCTGCTCAGCAGCCTGCTCGGCCTCATCGGCAGCCTGCCGGCCGCGCCGCGCCTGGCGCGGACCGGCCATGCCGCCATGGGCCTCGCGCGGCCGCACGGCGCCTGATCGCAGGCTTTGGCCGCCGTCCCTTGACAGCGGCCTGTCGCCTCAGCGCAGCAATTCGCCGGCGATGATCAGCTTGCGCACTTCCGACGTGCCGGCACCGATTTCCAGCAGTTTCGACGCGCGATAGAGGCGGTTCACCTCGGACTCGCGCATGTAGCCGGCGCCGCCGAAGATCTGCACCGCGTCCGAGACCACGCGGGTGCAGCCCTCCGCCGCATAGAGGATGCAGGCGGCGGTCAGCTTGTGAATATCGCCTCGGCCGCCGGCGCCTTCCTCCAGATCATTGGCTTCCGCCAAGGTCCGGTAGCAGAAGGTCTTCATCGTCTCGATCGTCGTCCACATTTCGGCGAGCTTCGCCTGGATCATCTGGAACTGGCTGATCGGCTTGCCGAACTGCTGGCGCGTCTTGGCATAGTCGAGGGCGAGGTCGAAGGCCCGCTCCGCCATGCCGAGGTTGATCATGGCGACGATGGCCCGTTCGAGATCGAGGCCGGACATGACGACGGCGACACCCCGGTTCTCGACCCCGACCAGGTTTTCCGCCGGCACGCGGCAATCCTCGAACACGAGTTCGGCGGTGGTCGAGCCGCGGAAGCCCATCTTGTCCAGCTTCTGGGCGACCTTGAAGCCGGGGAAATGCTTCTCGATCACGAAGGCGGAAATCCCCTTGGCGCCCGCCGCCTTGTCGGTCTTGGCATAGACCAGCAGGTAATCGGCGACCGGCCCGTTGGTGATATAGAGCTTGCTGCCGTTCAGGACATAGTGGTCGCCGTCGCGCCGCGCCGTCGTCGCCATGGAGCCGAGGGCATCGGAGCCCGCGCCCGGCTCGGTCAGACCGAGGGCGCCGATCTTGCTGCCGTCGATCAGCCCGGGCAGGTAGCGCTTGCGGATGTCCTCGCTGCCGTTGCGGGCGATATTGTTCAGGCACAGGTTTTCATGGGCGACATAGGACAGCGCGACCGCGTGGTTCCAGCGCGCCAAACCTTGCGCGATCAGGCCCGAGGTGAAGAAATCGCTGCCGGCGCCGCCCAGATCCGGCTCGGCGGTGACGCCGAGGAAGCCCATGCGGCCCAGCGCCGGCATCACCTGCGGCGGCCACCATTCCTCATTGTCCATCCTGGGCGCGAGGTCGAACAATTCACCCTTGGCGAACCTGTCGGCCTGATCGAGGATTTCCTGCTGGTCCGGGGTCAGGCGGTATCCGTTCAGGCTGCTGCTGTTCACGCGCAGGTCTTCGGCGGCGGCACTCGCGCTCATTTCTATCTCCTCCCGTCCCGGGGCGACGGCTTTACCGCATGTCCCCGGTTGACATGTCTAAAATGAAGCATATTCAATATGGCGACGGAAACAAGGGGGGACATGCACGCCATGCCCGTGATCAGCGCCGAGAGAATGCAGAGTCGGATCGACGCCATCGTCGAGGCCGCGTCGGCGACTTTTTCCGCCAAGGGCTTCGAGGCCGCCTCGATCGCCGAGATCGCCCGTGCCGCCGAGGTCTCGGACGGCCTGATCTACCGCTATTTCTCGAACAAGCGCGACCTGCTGCTGCGCGTGCTCAAGGTCTTCTACGAGCGGGTCGTCGCCGATCTCGAGGCCGAATCGGCCAAGGGCGCGAATTTCCGCGAGCGCCTGCACCATCTGATCCGCCGCCATCTGGGCAATTTCGTCGCCGACCGGGAACTGTGCCGCCTGTTCCTGTCGGAGGTTCGGGTCGCCGGTGATTATAAGGGCTCGGACATCCAGGCTCTGAACCGGCGTTACGCCAATGTCCTGAAGACCCTGATCGAGGAAGGCATCGCCCGGGGCGAGGTGCGGCCCGACGTTTCCCCCCGCCTGGTGCGCGACGTCATCTTCGGCGCGGTCGAGCATATCAGCTGGCCCTATGTCACCGGTGTCGGAACCCTCGATGTCGCGGCGACGGCCGATACGGTCACCGCCCTGATCTGCGGCGGCATCTGCCTGCCGGCCCCCGTCTGACCAGAATATTCCGACAAGAAAAAGAAAGTCCGAGGCGATGCCCCAGTCCTTTCCCTTCGATACCGTCCTCGTCGCCAATCGGGGCGAGATCGCGCTGCGCATCCTGCGCACCCTGCGCCGGCTCGGTCTCAAGGGTGCGATCGTCTATCACGCCGCCGACAAGGGCGCGCCGGCCATCGCCGCCGCCGATATCGCGATCGAGATCAAGGGCGTGACGCCGGTCGCCGCCTTCCTCGACGGCGCCCAGATCATCGCCGCCGCCAGGACGGCCGGGGCCGGCGCGATCCATCCCGGTTACGGTTTCCTGTCGGAAAACGCCGGCTTCGCCCGGGCGGTCGCCGCCGCCGGCATCGCCTTCGTCGGCCCCCTGCCCGATGCCATCGAATTGATGGGCGACAAGGTGCGCGCCCGCAGGTTCGTCGCCGACCGGGGCTTTCCCGTCGCCCCCTCGGCGATCGAGGACGACGATCCCGCCAGCTTCAATGCCCGTGCCCGGGCGGTCGGCACGCCCTTGCTGATCAAGCCGTCGGCCGGCGGCGGCGGCAAGGGCATGCGCATCGTCCGCGACCTTGCCCTCCTGGACGAGGAGATCGAGCGCGCCCGTTCTGAAGGCCAGCGCTATTTCGGCGACGGCCGGCTTTACGTCGAGCGTTTCGTCGAGAACCCGCGCCATATCGAGGTGCAGGTGATGGGCGACGGCCATGGCAACGTCATCCATCTGTGGGAACGCGAATGTTCCGTCCAGCGCCGCTTCCAGAAGGTGGTGGAGGAGACCCCATCGCCCGCCCTGACGCCTGAACAGCGCCGCGACATCTGCGAGACCGCGGCCGGCATCGCCCGGGCGGCCAACTATCGCAACGCCGGCACGGTCGAATTCATCTATGGCAACGGCGAGTTCTTCTTCCTCGAGATGAATACCCGCCTGCAGGTCGAACATCCGGTAACCGAGGAGGTTACCGGCCTCGACCTGGTCGAGGTGCAATTGCGCGTCGCCGCCGGTGAGGTTCTGCCGCTGACGCAGAGCGAGGTGCCGTCCAGCGGCCATGCCATCGAATTGCGCATCTACGCCGAAAGCCCGTCGCGCGGCTTCGTGCCGACCACCGGGCGCCTGCTCAGCCTCGACTGGCCGGAGGGCCCCGGCATCCGCGTCGATGCCGGCATCGCCAGGGGCCAGGCCGTCACCACCGCCTTCGATCCCATGCTGGCCAAGCTGATCGTCCATGGCGCCACCCGGGCCGAAGCCATCGCCCGCGCCCGCAAGGCGCTGGCCGAGACTGTCGTGCTGGGCTGCGAGACCAATATCGCCTTCCTCGACCGGCTGCTGGCCGACGCGGTCTTCGCCGCGGGGGAGGTTCATACCGGCACCCTCGACGCAAGGCCCGACCTCGCCGCCGAACCGGCGCTGGACGAAGGCTTGCGCCGCCGCCTGCTGGCCGCCGCCGCCCTCACCATCCGGCCGGTGCGCGACGCCGCCGATCGTATTCCCGCCCTGCACGCCGCCATGGGCGGCTGGCGGAACTAGCGTCGCTTCGCGGGCCATGGACGCTCTCCCCAATTCTCGTCATGCCGGCGAAGGCCGGCATCTTGTGAAGGCCTGGGCGCCCTGCTCGGCACAAGGTCCCGGCCTGCGCCGGGACGACGATCTTCAATATTCAATCATTCGAACATCAGCTTCGGAAAGACGCGGGAAACGCCCATGCGCCATCTCTTCCTGATCGACGAGGCCGAGCATGAAGCCGGACTCGTCCCGGCCGGCGACGGTCTTCACCATCTGCTTGTCGGCGATGACACCTTGGCCGTCGCCTTCGACGGCACGCAGCTCGTCACGGACGGCCGGCGCGACCGGGTCCATGTCGCGGTCGAAGGCAATGTCGCCCATATCCACCTGGACGGCCGCGCCTTCCGCGTCGAATTCCGCGAGGCCATGGCCCGCTTCGCCAAGGGGGGCGCCGAGGGCGGTGCCGACACGCTGGTCGCGCCCATGCCCGGTTCGGTCGTCGCCGTCAATGTCGAGCCGGGCGCGAATGTTTCCGCCGGTCAGATCATGATGGTGATCGAATCCATGAAGCTGGAGACCGCGATCAAGGCCCCGCGCGACGGCATCGTCGCGACGACCCATGTCGCCGCCGGCAAGACCTTCAACAAGGGCGCCGCCCTGATCACCCTCGCCCCCCTCGAGGAGTCTTAAGCCATGCGCCTCATTCACAGCCAGATCGACACGACCTCGGCCGAGTTCCAGGCCAATGCGATCCACAACCGCAACCTCGCCGAAACCTTGCGCGACAAGCACCGCAAGGCCCGCTTCGAGCGGCCGCAGCGTGACCTCGATCGTCTCGCCCGCCAGCACAAGCTGTCGGTGCGCGAGCGGATCGAGGCCCTGCTCGATCCCGGCACGCCCTTCTTCGAACTCTCGACCCTCGCCGCCAATCAGGCTTACGGCGGCGACGTGCCGGGGGCGGCCATCGTCACCGGCATCGGCATCGTCGCCGGCCAGGAGGTGGTGATCCACGCCGACGATCCCAGCGTGAAGGGCGGCTCCTGGTATCCCCTGTCGGTCAAGAAGATCGTCCGCGCCCTCGACATCGCGATCGAGAACCGCCTGCCGGTCGTTCATCTGTGCGATTCCGCCGGCGGCTTCCTGCCGCTCCAGGCCGATCTCTTCGCCGACAAATATCTGGCCGGCCGCATTTTCCGCAATCAGGCCACCCTGTCGAAACTGGGCATTCCCCAGGTCGCCATCGTGCTCGGCCATTGCACCGCGGGCGGCGCCTATATCCCCGCCCTGTCGGAATATAATGTCATCGTGCGCGGCACGGGCGCCATCTTCCTGGGCGGCCCGCCGCTGGTGAAGGCGGCGACCGGCGAGGTCGTCACCGTCGACGAGCTGGGCGGCTGCGACACCCATACCCAGATTTCCGGCACCGCCGACTATCCGGCCGATACCGAGATGCACGCCATCGCCATCGCCCGCGACATCGTCGGCACCTGGAAGCGGGTGGAGAAGCTGAAGATCGAGCGGATCGCGCCGGAAGCGCCGCTCTACGACCCGGCCGAGCTTTACGGCATCATCCCGCGCGACATCAAGGTGCAGTTCGACATGCGCGAAGTGATCGCCCGCGTCGTCGACGGCAGCCGCTTCCACGAGTATCAGCCAGCCTATGGCACCACCCTCGTCTGCGGCTTCGCCCATCTCTGGGGCATGCGAGTCGGCATCATCGGCAACAATGGCGTCCTGTTCAACGACAGCTCGCTGAAGGGTGCCCATTTCATGCAGCTGTGCGACCAGAACCGCACGCCGATCCTGTTCCTGCAAAACATAACGGGTTACATGGTCGGGCGCGAATACGAGCACCGCGGCATCACCAAGGACGGCGCCAAGATGATCATGGCGGTCTCGGGGCTGGAGGTGCCGAAGATCACGGTGATCGTCAACGGCTCCTTCGGCGCGGGCAATTACGGCATGTCGGGCCGGGCCTTCGACCCCCGCTTCCTATTCATGTGGCCGCAGAGCCAGATTTCGGTCATGGGCGCCGACCAGGCGGCCAATGTCCTGACCGAACTGAAGGTGAAACAGGCGACGCGGGGCGGCGGCGAGCTTTCGGCCGAGGCGATCGCGGCGATCCGCGAGCCGATCCTCGACGACTACCGCCGCCAGTCCAGCGCGCTCTACTCGACGTCTGAAATGTGGGACGACGGCATCCTCGATCCGGTCGACACCCGCAACGCCCTCGGCGTCGCCTTCAGCGCCACCCTGAACCGCCCGATCGACCGCCCGCATTTCGGCGTCTTCCGGATGTGAGGGCAACCCGGCCCGCCTCGAAAGGGGCGGGCCGGGGGCAAGATCCCGGGGCTCGCGCCCCCCCTCATTGATGCGTCTCGGGTTGCCCCGCGCCTTGGGCCTTGTGTAAGCTGATCAGGCCAGTTCGATGCGCAATGTGCGGCCGACGGCGGATGCGGCTCGCTGTACGGTATCGAGTTGCACTTTCTCGTTGTTCGGGTCCAGCAGACGATCCAACTGGGCCCGGCTGGTCTTCATGCGGCGCGCCATGGCGGTCTTCGTGAGGCCTTCGGCATCCATGGCTTCGGCAATCTGCGTTGCCAGCACACGCTTGAGGGCGTGGGCGGCGGCTTCCTCGAACATTCCCTCTTCCTTCAGGAAGTCGTCCAGGGAGGAGCCAATGTGCTTGTTGGTCACGCCATTACATCCTTTTGACGGGTTTTGGCCGTGTTCAGGTCTCCGGCCGGTGTCTTCTGCGTCTTCTTGATGAAGCCGTGCAGCAGCACCATCCGGCCTTCCGCGATACAGAAAATTACCCGCGCGATGCGTCCCCGCGGCAAGTTGCTACGAACTTCCCAGAGACCGCTTCCCAGGGAGCGACAAACGGGCATACCGATCGGCCAGCCGAATTCCACGGTGGCAAGATCGAAGCCAACGACCCGCCGATCCTCGAAAGCAAGATCCTTCAGCCATTCGCGCACCGGCTCGGCACCGCCAGAGGAGCGATAGAAACTGGCATTGATCTTCTTCGCTTGCCGGTCCATTTCGTACCGTACATGATACAGATTGCCTCAGGCGACCGCCCCGGTCAACCGGCCGGCTTCGACAATCCGCAGGCAAAATGTCCTGAGTGTCCGGGCCGTCAGGCCCCACCCAATACCTCGCGGCCCACCGAAGACCGCGCCGACCTCAAACCGGCTCGAAGCGGGCGACCAGCTGTTCGACCCGGGCCGCGGCCTTTTCGAGCCCCTGGGCAGAGCGCGTCTCGTAGGAAGAGACGCGGTTGCTGTGCTCGTGATGCAGACGGGAGATTTCGCCGCGGAGTTGCTCGACCTCGGCCTGCAGGGCCTCGATCTCGTTCAGCCGGTCCGACAGATCGTCGGCGGCGAGAAGTCCGACGAGCAGCAGGACCTGCGCCTCGGCGACCGGGGTATTGGCGGGAATGCCGAGGGATTCGACCTTGGCCTGGAGATATTCCGCGAGGTCGGCGATCTTGGCTTCGTCGCCCTGGGCACAGGACACGCGATAGTCGCGGCCGTTCACCCGCACCTTCATCTGCCGCATGGGCATCCTCACTCGGCAATGGCGCGGTCGAGCCGCCCGATGGTCTGGTCGAGCCGCTTGGTGGCGGTCTCATTGGCGGTCTCGAGCCGGAACAGATCGGCCTGGCGCTGCGCCCCGAGCTTTTCGGCCTGGACGAGGGCGGCCTTCAGCTCGGCCATTTCCTTCCGCGCGAGGTCGAGCTCATTCAGGGCTTCATCGGCGAAGGCCTCGGCATCCATGAGGCGGCGTTCCATCTCGGCATCGAGGGTGGGGGTGGGAACCGCGCCCTGCTCCCTGAGGGCGACATTCTCGGCCGCGAGCTCGGCGATGCGGGCTTCGAGCTGGCGATTGTCCGACCGGGCATCCTCGAGCGCCTGGGCCAGTTCGTCGATATCGCGGGTCAGGCGGTCGTATTCGTCGACCAATGTGGCGTGCACCATCGGGTCGACCGCCGACGGCATGGCGCCGGTCGCCGCCTCCAGGCGATCGAGGGCGACGGCAAGTCTTGCTTCGGCGGCGGCCAGACGGTCCATGGGCGACCTCAAATCAATATGTGCGAAGGGTTGCGCACGAATCATTCTATAGAATGTGCCTGCTTCGATTCCGGGTCAATTCCCGCGCGGCCGAAATCGGCGCTTTCCATACCTTGTCATGGCCCTTGCGCGCCCATGATGGTTGACAGTCGCGCGCCTGTCTGTAATGCAACGCCGCGATCCGTCATCGCGCGCGCGGGGCACGGAATTTCGCGAATTTCGCAAGTAATCGGGCGATTTCCCCATGAACGAGACCAGCACCCCCCTTTCGTCGTCGGCGCCGACCAAGAGGGACATGGCCAATGCGATCCGCGCCCTGGCGATGGATGCGGTCGAGGCGGCGAAGTCCGGCCATCCGGGTATGCCGATGGGCATGGCCGACGCGGCGACCGCGCTCTTCACCGAACATCTGCGCTATGACCCGAAGAACCCCGGCTGGCCCGACCGCGACCGTTTCGTGTTGTCGGCCGGTCATGGCTCGATGCTGCTCTATGCCCTGCTCTATTTGACCGGCTATCCGGACATCGACCTCGACGAGATCAGGAAATTCCGCCAGCTCGGCGCCCGCACCGCCGGCCATCCGGAATATGGCCACGCCGATGGCATCGAGACGACGACCGGCCCCCTCGGCCAGGGCATCGCCAACGCGGTCGGCATGGCGATGGCGGAGGCGCATCTGCGCGCCCGTTTCGGCGACGCGCTGATGAGCCATTTCACCTATGTCATCGCCGGCGACGGCTGCCTGATGGAAGGCATCTCGCAGGAGGCGATCTCGCTCGCTGGCCACCTGAAGCTGAACAAGCTGATCGTGCTCTGGGACGACAACAAGATCACCATCGACGGCGCGACCGATCTGTCCACCTCGGAAGATACGCCACTGCGCTTCAAGGCGGCCGGCTGGGCGGTCGACGCGGTCGACGGCCATGACGCCGCCGCGGTCTCGGCCGCCATCGCCAGGGCGAAGCTGTCGGCCGACAAGCCGACCATGATCGCCTGCCGGACCACGATCGGTTTCGGCGCGCCGACCAAGGCCGGCAAGTCGTCGGCCCACGGCAGCCCGCTCGGCGCCGCCGAAATCGAAGGCGCGCGCAAGGCGCTGGGCTGGCCCCATGGCCCGTTCGAGATCCCGGACGCCATCCTGTCGGCCTGGCGGGATGCCGCCACCGCCCGCGCCGCCGAGGGCAAGAGCTGGGGCGACCGTTTCCTGGCCGCGCCCAAGGCGGTGCAGGAAGACTTCGAGAATGCCTTCTCGGGCTTCGTGCCCGGCGCCCTGATCGGCGAGATCAATGCCTTCAAGGCGAAAATTTCCGAGGGCAAGCCGTCGGTCGCCACCCGCAAGTCGTCGGAAATGACGCTTGAGGTGATCAACAAGGTGGTGCCGACCACGATCGGCGGCTCGGCCGATCTGACCGGCTCCAACAACACGCTGACCAAGGGCCTCGGCACCTTCGCGCCCGGCTCCTACGAAGGCCGCTACGTTTACTGGGGCGTGCGCGAACATGGCATGGCCGCCGCGATGAACGGCATGGCCCTGCATGGCGGTGTCATCCCCTATGGCGGCACCTTCCTCGCCTTCGCCGACTATTGCCGGCCCTCGATCCGCCTCGCCGCCCTGATGGGCATCCGCTCGATCTTCGTCATGACCCATGACTCGATCGGCCTTGGCGAAGACGGCCCGACCCACCAGCCGGTCGAGCAGATTGCCTCGCTGCGCGCCATTCCGGGGCTCAATGTCTTCCGCCCCTGTGATACGGTCGAGACGGCGGAAGCCTGGGCGGTCGCTGTCGCCTCGCAAACAACGCCGTCACTGCTCGCCCTGTCGCGCCAGAACCTGCCGACCCTGCGCACCACCCACACGGACGTGAACCTGACGGCCAAGGGCGCCTATGAACTGCTGCCGGCGACCGGCGGCATCGCGCGGGTCAGCCTGTTCTCGTCGGGCTCCGAGGTCGAAATCGCGGTCAAGGCGCGCGACATTCTGGCGCAGGAGGGGATCCCCGCCCGCGTCGTCTCCGTGCCCTGCATGGAGCTGTTCGCCGCGCAGGATCAGGCCTATCAGGAGACCGTGGTCGGCAGCGCGCCCTGCGTCGGTGTCGAGGCTGGTATCGCGATGGGTTGGGAACCGATCCTGGGGGTACCGACTTACTTCGTCGGCATGGACGGGTTCGGGGCCTCTGCGCCCGCATCCGACCTTTACAAGCATTTTGGCATTACCGCGGAAGCGGTCGCCGAAGCGGCCAAGGCCGCGATCGGCAAATGACCGGCGGCCTTTGCCGCCATCCGCAAGTGATAGGCTGACAGGAGGATTGAATGACGGTTCGGGTAGCGATCAACGGTTTCGGGCGTATCGGCCGCAATGTTCTGCGCGCCATCGCCGAATCCGGCCGTAAAGATGTCGAAGTCGTTGCCATCAACGACCTCGGCCCGGTCGAGACCAACGCGCATCTGCTGCGCTTCGACTCGGTGCACGGCCGCTTCCCGGGCGAGGTTTCGGTCGACGGCGACTTCATCGTCGTGAACGGCCAGAAGATCCGCGTGACCGCCGTGCGCAATCCGGCCGAGCTGCCGCACGCCGAACTCGGCGTCGACATCGCCATGGAATGCACCGGCATCTTCACCTCGAAGGACAAGGCCTCGGCGCATCTGACCGCCGGCGCCAAGCGCGTCCTCGTCTCGGCCCCGGCCGACAACGCCGACCTCACCGTCGTCTATGGCGTCAACCATAACGCCCTGAAGGCCGAGCATCTGGTGGTCTCCAACGCCTCCTGCACCACCAACTGCCTCGCCCCGGTGGCCAAGGTCCTGAACGATGCCATCGGCATCGACAAGGGCTTCATGACCACGATCCACAGCTACACCAACGACCAGCCGTCGCTCGATCAGATGCACAAGGATCTGTACCGCGCCCGCGCCGCCGCCCTGTCCATGATCCCGACCTCGACCGGCGCCGCCAAGGCCGTCGGCCTCGTGCTGCCGGAGTTGAAGGGCAAGCTGGACGGCGTCTCGGTCCGCGTGCCGACCCCGAACGTCTCGGTCGTCGATCTGAAGTTCGTCGCCAAGCGCGCGACCACGGTCGAGGAAGTGAACAACGCCATCATCGCGGCCGCCAACGGCCCGCTGAAGGGCGTTCTCTGCTTCACGGCGGCGCCGAATGTCTCGATCGACTTCAACCATGATCCGGCGTCCTCGACCTTCGCCCTCGACCAGACCAAGGTCATGGACGGTACCCTCGTCCGGATCCTGACCTGGTACGACAACGAATGGGGCTTCTCGAACCGCATGAGCGACACCGCCGTCGCCATGGCGAAGCTGATCTGAGGAGCATCCGATGAGCGTGCAAACCGCCAAGCGTGACGAGCCCGCCGCCACGGCGGGGAGCCGCTTTCTCGGCATCGACGATCTCGGCGACCTTCACGGTCGCCGGGTGCTCCTTCGGGTCGACCTGAACGCCCCGATGGTGGACGGCGTCGTCACCGACCTGACCCGCCTGCAGGCCAATGCCGTCACCATCAAGGCCCTGGCCGCCAAGGGCGCCAAGGTCATCGTGCTGTCGCACTTCGGCCGGCCCAAGGGCTGGGACGCCTCGCAGAGCCTGCGCGCCGTCGCCGACGCCCTGCCGGTGATCATCGGCCTGCCGGTCGCCTTCGCCGCCGATTGCGTCGGCCCCGTGGCCAAGGCCGCGGTCGATGCCATGGCGCCCGGCGCCGTGCTGGTCCTCGAGAACACCCGCTTCCACGCGGGCGAGGAAAAGAACGATCCCGAATTCAACGCCCAGCTCGCTTCGCTCGGCGAATTCTATGTGAACGACGCCTTCTCCTGCGCACACCGCGCCCATGCCTCGACCGCGGGTCTGGCCAAGCTGCTGCCCCATGCCGCCGGCATCTGGATGAAGAAGGAACTCGACGCCCTCGAAGCCGCCCTCGGCAATCCGGCGCATCCCGTGGTCGCCGTCGTCGGCGGCGCCAAGGTCTCGTCCAAGCTCGAGGTCATCGGCAATCTCGTCGGCAAGGTCGACTATCTGGTGATCGGCGGCGGCATGGCGAATACTTTCCTGTTCGCGCAGGGCAAGGCCATCGGCAAGAGCCTCGCTGAACGCGACATGGCCGATACCGCCCTTGCCATCATCGCCAAGGCGAAGGCGGCGGGCACGGAAATCGTCCTGCCGGTCGACGGCGTCGTTGCCCGCGAGTTCAAGGCCTATGCTCCTTGCGAGACCGTTTCGGTCGATGCCCTGCCTGAAGACGCGATGATGCTGGACGTCGGCCCCGAATCGGTGAAGCGGGTCGCCGAGGTTTTCGCCAAGGCGAAGACCGTCGTCTGGAACGGCCCCTTCGGCGCCTTCGAGATCGCGCCCTTCGACACGGCGACCAACGCGGCCGCCCGCGAAGTGGCCAAACTGACCCGCGAGGGCAAGCTGCTGTCGGTCGCCGGTGGCGGCGACACCGTCTCCGCCCTCAACCATGCCGGCGCGGCCGACGATTTCTCCTTCGTCTCGACCGCGGGCGGCGCCTTCCTCGAATGGCTCGAGGGCAAGGACCTGCCGGGCGTGAAAGCGCTGGCGAAGTAGCAAGATTTCAGAAGCCGGCGGGAACGAAATCCCCGCCGGCTTCTTTCTTTTCCGATGCGCCGCAGCATGGACGACTCCGCCGCACCTTGCTAAAAGCGCGCCCATTCCACTGAAGCAGTCCATCATTGGGGGACCAAATGTCGAAGATCACCAAGAAGGTGAAGGACATCCTTTCGTTCTACGAAAGCGACAACCCGGGTACCAAGACCAACCTCGCCCGCATTCTTGGCGCCGGCCGCCTGGGCGGCACCGGCAAGCTGATCATCCTGCCGGTCGATCAGGGCTTCGAGCATGGTCCCGCGCGCAGCTTCGCGCCGAACCCCGCCGCCTATGACCCGCATTACCACTTCCAGATCGCGATCGACGCCGGCCTGTCGGCCTATGCCTCGGTCCTCGGGATGCTGGAAGCCGGCGCCGATACGTTCGCCGGCCAGATCCCGACCATCCTGAAGGTCAATTCGTCCAACTCGCTGTCGCGCGCCAAGGAAGCCCCCGACCAGGCGGTGACCGCAAGCGTGAAGGACGCCATCCGTCTCGGCTGCTCGGCCATCGGCTTCACCATGTATCCCGGCTCGGACCAGATGTTCGACCAGATGGAAGAGCTGCGCGAGCTGACCGCCGAAGCCAAGGCCTGCGGCCTCGCCGTCGTCGTCTGGTCCTATCCGCGCGGTGGCAACCTGTCGAAGGACGGCGAACTGGCGCTCGACGTCGGCGCCTATGCCGCCCATATGGCCGCCCTGACCGGCGCTCATATCATCAAGGTGAAGCTCCCCTCCGACTTCATCGAGCAGAGCGAGGCCAAGAAGGTCTACGAGAAGCACCCGGTGCCGACCGCGACCCTCGCTGACCGCGTACGCCATGTGACCCAGGCCTGCTTCGCCGGCAAGCGCATCGTCGTCTTCTCGGGCGGCGCGGCCAAGTCGGAAGATTCGGTCTATGACGACGCCCGCGCGATCCGCGACGGCGGCGGCAACGGTTCGATCATCGGCCGCAACACCTTCCAGCGCTCGCGCGAAGACGCGCTCGCCATGCTGGACAAGCTGGTCCGCATCTACAAGGGCCAGGAGTAAGACCTTGGCGGCAGGAAAGCCGGTGCAGGACGACCCCAAGGCCCCCTGCCGCCTCTATCTGATCACGCCGCCCGCGCTCGAGGTGAAGGCTTTCAGCGAAGAGCTGAAGGCCGCCCTCGACGCGGGCGACGTCGCCTGTGTCCAGCTGCGCCTGAAGGACGTCACCGACGATCACATCATGCGCACCGCCGATGCTTTGATGCCCATCGTCCAGCGGGCGGGCGCCGCCTTCATCCTGAACGACCGGCCGGACCTCGCCCAGGCGCTGGGCGCCGACGGCGTCCATGTCGGCCAGGACGACACGCCCTACGCCGAGGCCCGCCGCATCATGGGGCCGAGCGCCATCGTCGGCGTGACCTGCCACGACAGCCGCCATCTCGCCATGGAAGCGGGCGAGGCCGGGGCCGATTACGTCGCCTTCGGTGCTTTCTTCCCGACGACGACCAAGGACCCCAGGGCTCGCGCGCCCTTCGAACTGGTCACCTGGTGGTCGGAAATGATGACCGTGCCGCAGGTCGCCATCGGCGGCATCACTGTCGAGAACTGCCGCCCGCTGGTCGAGGCCGGCGCCGATTTCCTGGCGGTTTCCGCCGGCATCTGGCAGCACCCCGAAGGCCCGGCCGCGGCGGTGAAGGGCTTCAACGCCATCTTCGGTTCGTAGCGCCCCCTTTCATATCGCCAACGTCGCCCCGGCGAAGGCCGGGGCCTCGATCAGGCAAAGGCGCCCGCCCCTCACGAGACTCCGGCCTTCGTCGACGTGACGAAAAGGGGAGCGCCCGCCATCTTCGGTTCGTAGCGCGCCTTTAGGCCCGGCTCGCCTAGCCTTCGATCATCCAGCAACGATCGGAGGAATGATCATGCCGGGAACCATGCCGCATCAGGTCGTCGCGCCGCGCACCTTCTTCGAGATCGAGGTCGGCCGGCGCGACGGCGAGATCCTGGGTCATTTTCACGGCCGCGCCATCTACGAACAGGTGCGCGACAAATATGGCGCCCGATTCGCCTTCCTCGGCCTTGCCCCTGTCCTGCCGGACGGAAGGGTCGATATCCGGGCGATCGGCCGCGACCAATGGCTGGTCGACGGGGCCTTGCTCTATGTCCGCCAGGGCCGGCCGCGACCGGCCTGACGGCGCGGGGCGTCACGGAAATTGACGCGGGAGCCAACTCCGTCTGTCATGTCCGCCACAACGGGGACTGGGGATCGGGGCGGGCATGTCGGATGGTTGGCGTATCCTGATCGGGGTCCTCGGCGGTGTAACCCTTGTCGCCCTGCTTTATGTCTCCGCCTTCTATCGCGCGGCGGCGGTGGCCCGGCGGCGGCGGCGTGAGGGTCTGGGTCTGCGCATTCCGATCCATGTCCATGCCCCGCACAGCGGGCGGGGCGCCGGCCTCATCGACGAATGGCGGGTCCTGTGGTCGGGCCTGTCGGGCCTCGTCATCGACCAGCCGCGCGCCCTGCCGCTGATCGCCGCCCTCATCGTCGGCGTGCCGGCCTTCCTGCTGCTGATCGATCCCATCCTGTCCGAGCCGCTGTTCTGGGGCGGCCTGCTGTCGCCCGAGACGCGGGGCGCGATCCCCGGCTGGCTGCGGCTGCTGTGGCTGGCGCTGGCGATCACCCTGGTCGTCGGCCATGTCCTCTTCATCTGGTACCGGGCGCCCCGGCTCCTGTCGCGCCACTGGCTGGTGCTGAACGACGATGGCGTGATCGAGGCGACGGGCACCGCCCTGCCCGCCCTCGACCCGGCGCGGGCCTTCGACCTGACCGACGAACTGCCGCCCGCGAGGGGCGAGCCGGCCCCGGCCGAGACCCTGGCGACGGTGATCACGCAAGGGACGCTGGCCGTCGCCTTCGTCCATCTGCCGGGCCAGCCGCGCTGGTATCAGTTGCGCTATGCCGGGATCGTGCCGGCCGACTGGTGGCGGGTCGATGTCGGCCCTGGCTTCGACCTGTTCGACGATTTCCTCGACCAGCATTACCGCGACGAGACGGGCAGCGCCCGGCGTCCGCCGCCCGCCGCCACCGAGCCTTTCCTGCCGCCGGCCCCCGCGCTCGCCCTCCAGGGGCCCCCGGCCCTCGATCTCGACCTCGATCTCGATCGCCATATCCTGATCATCTATGCCGGCGGCACCATCGGGATGCGCCCCTCGCCCGACGGGCTGGTGCCGCAGGACGACCTGCCCGTCGCCCTCGCCGAACGCCTGGCGCCCATGGCGGCGGAATTGCCCGGCTTCAGCTTCACCGCCCTGCCCCGGACGATCGACAGCGCCGAGGCGACCCCGGCCGACTGGGGCACCATCGCCCATGTCATCGCCGCCCATCACGAGCATTACGACGGCTTCATCGTCCTCCATGGCACCGACACCATGGCCTATACCGCCTCGGCCCTGTCGTTCCTGCTGCGCGGCCTGGACCGGCCGGTGATCGTCACCGGCGCCCAGCGGCCGCTGGAAGCGGAGGGCAGCGATGCCCTCGGCAATGTCGTCGCCGCCCTGAGTTTCGCCGCGACCGATATCGACGAAGTCTGCCTCGCCTTCAACGGGCTGCTGCTGCGCGGCAACCGGGCGACCAAGGTCTCGTCCCATGATTTCGCCGCCTTCGACAGTCCCAATCACCCGCCGCTGGCCCGGCTCTCGCCCCGGCTGATCGTCGATCCCGCCGCCCTCGACCGGCCGGCCGCCCCGCTGTCGCTCGAAATTCCAGCGGCGCTTGGCCGGGCGACCGTGTTCAGCCTGCGTCTCGTGCCGGGCTTTCCGCCCGCCGTGCTCGATGCCGCGCTGGCGGTTCGGCCGGATGCCATCGTGCTGGAATGCTATGGCAGCGGCACCGTGCCCTCGCTCGACGGGCGGATGCAGGATTTCCTGCAGCGGGCGCGGCGGGCCGGCGTCGCCGTCGTCGCCCTGAGCCAGGCGCCACACGGCGGCACCCGGCTCGGCACCTATGCCGCCGGCTCCGTTCTGCTGCGCGAAGGCGTGATCGACGGCCACGACATGACCGTGGAAGCGGCGATCGCCAAGCTGCACTGCCTGATCGCCGCCGGTCATCGGGGCGACGGACTCGCCACAGCCATGGCGAGAAACATCGCTGGCGAACGCGGGTAGATTTCCGCCCCCTTCGTCCGGTCTGGGGATACGCTGAAACTTCCGCCGCCTGGTGATTCGATTTCCTTGTCCCGTTGCTTTGCCTCGAGACCCGCCTCGACAGGGTGCCGTCCCGGCCCTCCACGGGGAGCCCTCAAGAAACGACGATGGATCACTTCTCAGCCTTACTCTCAGCCGGGGGTCTGTCCCTCGCCCTTTTCGTGGCGTTCCTCGCCGTCGACACGCTGATCGCCGAACGGCTGCGCCCCGAGCGGCAGCAGCTTTCGCGCGACGTGACCATTTTCGCCCTCTCTGCCGCTGTGATGTTTCTCCATTTCCACAGCGCCGAGGGGATCATGCTCGACCAGCGGGGGTCCGTGATCGCAATCGCCACGCTGTTCGGCGGACCGCTCATGGGCCTATTCGTGACCATCGAAATCGCCTGTATCCGGGCCGCGATGGGGGGCATCGCGGTCTATGCCGGCGTTGCCGGGGTGATCGCGGACTTCATCGCCTGCACGGCCGTCGCCCGCCTGACCGGCGCCCGGGTGCTCGGCAGGCCGGTGCCCTTCTTCAGCATCCTGGCCACGGGTGTCGCGGCCGGCGTCACCGAAGCCCTGTCCCTCCTCCTGGTCCCGCCCCGCGACGAGGCCGTTGGCCTTCTCCTCAAGTACGGGGTCGATCTCTTTGGCGTGCAGGTGGTCGCGACCTGCATGTTCGGCTGGTTGTTGACCATGCAGCTCGAGCGCCGGGCCGGACGCCGGGCACAGTCGATGATCGACCTCGAGGAACTCGCGCTCAGCCACGGCCTTGTTTCGTCGCAGGTCGAATTCACCCTGAAATTCGCCCTCGATGGCCGTATCCTCGACGCCAATCAGGCCTATGCCCGGCGCAGCGGCTATTCGCTCGAAGAACTGTCCAGGATGAATCTGACCAGCCTCAAGGTGATGGTCCCCGGCGACAATGTGCGCGACCTCTTCGCCCGCATTCGCGCCGCCGGCAAGACCACCTATGAGACGAGACACCGCACCCGCACCGGCGAAATCTGGCCGCTCGAGGTGACGGCGGTCTATGACGACGTCGGCGACTATGTCCTCGCCTTCGTCCGCGACATCACCGAGCGCAAGGAAGCGGAGCGCCACCTGGCCGAAAAAAGCGCGGACCTGCGCCAGGCCCTGGAACAGACGATCGACGCCCTAGCCTCGGCCCTCGTATACCGGGATCTGGCTTCGGAAGGCCATGCTCACAGAGTTCGCGATCTGGCGGTTCGGATCGGCGAGACCCTGGGCCTCGACAGGGACAGGATCGAAGGCTTGCGCCTGGCGGCGACCGTGCAGAATGTCGGGCAGATCCAGACCCCGGCCGAGATCCTGAACCGGCCGCGCGCCCTCGGCCCCGAGGAAATGGACCTGATCCGCCTGCACCCCGCGGCCGGCCACGCCATTCTGCGCGACATCCATTTTCCCTGGCCGATCGCCGACATCACCCTGCAGCACCACGAGAATTTCGACGGCAGCGGCTATCCTTCAGGCCTCGCGGGCGACGAGATCCTGCTGGATGCCCGGATCATCCGGGTCGCCGACAGCGTCGCCGCCATGATGGCGCATCGTCCCTTTCGGCGGGCTCACGATCGCGACTACGCGGTCGCCGAACTGCGTCGCCATGCCGGCGGCTTGTACGATCCCGCCGTCGCCGACGCCTGTCTGCGCCTGTTGGTCGACGAGCACTACGACTTTCCACCGACACCGAAAAGGGCCGCGCCATGACCCGCGACAAGGAATTGCTGGCGGCCTGGCTGGGACAGGGCGGCGGCATCGTCTCGGTGCTCGACGAATTGCCGCAGCGCCTGATGATCAAGGACCGCCGGTCGGTCTATGTCACCTGCAACCGGGCCTATGCCCGGGATCTCGGCCGGCCGGTCGCCGATATCGTCGGCAGGACCGACGCCGATTTCTTCGCGCCCGAACTCGCCGCGCTCTACGTCCAGGCCGATCAGCATGTCATGACGACGGGCGAGGCCCTGACGCTCGAGGAGCCCTTCGTGATCGGCGACCGCCATTCCTGGCTGCGCACCTCGAAAAGGCCGCTCCACGACGAAGCAGGCGAGGTCATCGGTGTCCTGGTGAGTTTCGAGGATGTCACCGAACAGCACCTTCTGACGGAATCGCTGCGCCGCCACGACTGGGCCCTGACCGCCCTGCACCGCGCGGGCGAAGCCCTGGTCCGCGCCGGCAGCGATCAGGAACTGATCGAGAATGTCTGCGCCGCGCTGACCCATGACGACGAATATCCACTGTGCTGGATCGGCTGGGCCGTCGATGACGCGGATCATTCGGTGCGCGTCGCGGCGAGTGCCGGCCGGGCCGCCGCCTATGCCGAAGGGCTGAACATTTCCTGGGGGGATGGCCCCCTGGGGCTTGGACCGACCGGCAGCGCCATCCGTGAAAACCGGGTGATCGTCAATAACCGGGCGGCGTCGCAGCATAGTTTCGCCCCCTGGAAGGAGCGAGCCCGCGAGCATGGCATCGCCGCCTCGATCGCGATCCCCCTGCAGGCGCAGAACCACGCCGCCGGGGCCCTGACCGTCTATTCCCGCAGCGAGGACAGTTTCGGCGACCGGGAGATCGGACTGTTCAAGGAATTCGCCGACACGCTGATGTTCGGCATCGAGGCACGGCGCAACGCGGCCGCGCTCGACGCGGCGACGCGCAGCCGCGTGCTGCAGGAAGAAAAGCTGCGCACCGCCCTCGAGGATGCCCTCGGCGCCATCGCCGGCGTCCTCGAACAGCGCGACCCCTATACCGCCGGCCACCAGAAGCATGTCGCCGCACTCGCCATCGCCATCGGCCGCGAGCTGGGCCTCGACGCCGAGAAGCTTCACGCCCTGCTTCTCGCCGCGACGGTCCACGACCTCGGCAAGATCGAGGTGCCGGTCGAAATCCTGACCAAGCCCGCCCGGCTGAACGCCGCCGAATTCGCCCTGGTGAAGCGCCACCCGGAAGTCGGTTATCAATTGCTGAAGCGGGTGGATTTTCCCTGGCCCATCGCCGACATCATCCGCCAGCACCATGAATCGATCGACGGCAGCGGCTATCCCCAGGGCCTGAAGGGCGACCAGATCCTGCTCGAGGCCAAGATCCTGACCGTCGCCGATATCGTCGAATCGATTTCGTCCGACCGGCCCTATCGTCCGGCGCTCGGCCTTGACCAGGCGATCACGGAAATCGTGAAGATCAGGGGCAGCAAGCTGGAACCCGCGGTGGTCGATGCCTGCCTGCGCGTGCTGTCCCGGGGCGAATTCGTGCCCCACACGCTTTAGCCCTCGGCGGGGCGCCGGGCGCGCAGGGCCGCCGCCAGCGTGCCGTCGTCGAGATAATCGAGCTCGCCGCCCACCGGCACGCCATGGGCCAACCGGGTCATGGCGATCCCGCGCGGGGCGATCAGGCCGGCGACATAATGGGCCGTAGTCTGGCCGTCGACCGTCGCGTTGAGGGCGAGCACGATTTCCCGCACCTCGCCGCCATCGAGCCGGGCCAGCAGCTGACCCATGTGCAGGTCATCGGGCCCAACGCCCGCGATCGCCGACAGATGCCCGCCCAGCACATGATAGCGCCCGCGAAAGGCCCCCGACCGCTCCACCGCCCAGAGATCGCCGACATCCTCGACGACGCAGAGGATGGCGGGATCGCGCGAGCCATCGCGGCAGATCGCGCAAGGATCGGCGGTATCGAGATTGCCGCAGATCGAGCAGGGGCGAACCCGCTCCAGCGTCTCGGCCATGGCGGCGGCGAGCGGGGCCATCAGCGTCTCGCGCCGGCCAAGCAGATGCAGCGCCACTCGCCGCGCCGACCGGGGGCCGAGCCCGGGCAGCCGGGACAGCAGCTGGATCAGCCGGTCGAGCGCGCCGCCGGGCTCCGGCCCCGCCACGGCCATCAGACGGGGACCGCCATCAGAACGGCAGCTTGAAACCGCCGGGCAGGCCGAGGCCAGCGGTGGCCTTCTGCATTTCCTCGGCCATGCGGACCTCGATCTTGGTCTTGGCGTCGCGATGGGCGGCGACGATCAGGTCCTCCAGCACCTCGGCCTCCTCGGCCAGGATCAGGCTGGGGTCGATCTTCACCCGCTTCAGGTCGCCCTTGCCGGTCATCACCACCGTCAGCAGACCGCCGCCGGAGCGCCCCTCGATCTCGATATGGTCGAGGCCGCTCTGCATTTCGGTCATCCGGGCCTGCATGGCCTGGGCCTGCTTCATGATTTCGTCGAAGTTCATGGGGCGGGCTCCTTCAAGTCCTCAGTCGTCTTCATTCTCGAGGTCGAAGATGTCGAGAATGGGGGCATCCTCGTCGTGGACTTCCTCCACCTCGGGCACATCCTCGGCCGGCCCCGCCGCCTTCCGCGCACGGATATCGACAAGGCGGATGCCGGGAAAGGCGGCTTCCAGCGCCCGCACCGGGGCGGAAGCCTTCAGCCGCTCGGCGATCGCGTTCTTCTCGGCCCGGGCGCGATCGCCCAGGGTCTCGCCGCCTTCATCGAAGGAGGTCTCGATGATCCACGGCCGTCCGGTCCAGTCCTTCAGCTTGTCGGAAATCTCGCGCAGGCGATGCTTCGGCGCGTTCTGGGACAGGCGCACCACGATCTTGCCCGGCGCGAAATTGACAGGATGCACGTCGTTCATCAGCAGGGCGTGCAGCATGATTTCGCGGTGCTGGCCGAACAGCGCCACCAGCGCCTCGAAATTCTCGGGCTGCGGCCGGGCGTCCGGATTTTCCACCTTGTTCAGATAGACGACATTGCCTTCCGCGCTGGCGACCGGCGCCCGCTCCGGCGAAGCGGACACGGCGACGGTGGAAACCGCCAGCGCGGTCGCGCCACCCCCGCCATTGCCGCCCCCCATGGGGGCGCGGGGCGCGGGGGCGCCGCCTGCCCGCTCCTCCTGATATTGCTTCACGAGATCGCCCGGCGTCGGCAGGTCGGCGGCATAGGCGAGGCGGATCAGGATCATCTCGGCGGCGGACAGCGGGCCGGGCGCCTGCCGCACCTCGCCGAGGCCCTTCAGCAGCATCTGCCAGGCCCGCGCCAGCACCGGCATCGACAGGGAGCGGGCAAGATCGAGGCCCCGGGTGCGATCATGTTCCGAAGCCGTGGCTTCGCTCGCCGCTTCCGGCACGATCTTCAGCCGGGTCAGCCAATGGGCGAGTTCGAGCAGGTCCTGCAGCACGACGGCGGGATCGGCGCCGGTATCATATTGATCGCCGAGTTCGGCGAGGGCCGCCTTGGCATCGCCCCGCATCACCATCTCGAACAGGTCGAAGACCCGGGCGCGGTCGGCGAGGCCGAGCATGTCGCGCACCGCCATCTCGTCGACCTGGCCCGCCGCATGGGCGATCGCCTGATCGAGCAGGGAGAGGGCGTCGCGCACCGAGCCTTCGGCCGCGCGGGCGATGAGCGCGAGGGCGGCGGGGGCGACGCTCGCCCCTTCCTTGCGGGCGATGCCATCGAGATGGGCGACCAGCCGTTCCTGTTCGATGCGGCGCAGGTCGAAGCGCTGGCAGCGCGACAGGACCGTGACCGGCACCTTGCGGATCTCGGTCGTCGCGAAGATGAATTTCACATGGGCCGGCGGCTCTTCAAGGGTCTTCAGCAAGGCGTTGAAGGCACTGGTCGAGAGCATGTGCACTTCGTCGATGATATAGACCTTGAAGCGCGCCTGGACGGCGGCGAAGCGCACGCCCTCGATGATTTCGCGGATGTCGTTGACGCCGGTGCGGCTGGCGGCGTCCATTTCCTGGACGTCGATATGCCGGCTTTCGGCGATGGCGACGCAGTTCACGCAGACGCCGCAGGGCTCGACCGTGGGGCCGCCCTTGCCATCCGGGCCGATGCAGTTCAGCCCCTTGGCGATGATGCGCGCCGTCGTCGTCTTGCCGACACCGCGCACGCCGGTCAGCATGAAGGCATGGGCCAGCCGGCCGGCGGCGATCGCATTGGTCAGGGTGCGAACCATCGCCTCCTGACCGATCAGCTCGGCGAAGTTCGAGGGCCGGTATTTCCGGGCCAATACGCGGTAAGGTTCGGCCGGAACGTCGGCCGGAATCACAGGGTCCGTCATCGGGCGCGATTGTGGCGGGGCGGGACGCCCAGGGCAACAGAATGCGCATTCATCCCTGCTGACAATCGCAAGGCAGACCACCACCTTCTGATGGCTTTGCATGACTTCCCGAGGGCGCGAATGACCATCCTTTCGCTATTGGCCGGCCTGGTGCTTCTCTGTGTCGGGGGGGAAATCCTGGTGCGGGGCGCCGTCCGCTCTGCCCGGGCCTTTCGGGTTTCGCCCTTGCTGATCGGCCTGACCGTTGTCGGCTTCGGCACCTCCACGCCTGAACTGGCAACCAGCGTGATCGCGGCGACGGAGGGCTCGCCCGGGATCGCCGTCGGCAATGTGGTCGGCTCGAATATCGCCAATATCCTGTTGATCCTCGGCATCTCGGCCCTTATCGCGCCGCTGGCCGTGAAGCCCGCCGCCTTTCACCGCGACGGGGCCGTGCTCGCGGCATCGACCTTCGCCTGCCTGCTGGCGGTTGTGGCCGGCTTCCTCTCGTCGCTGATCGGCGGCGTGCTGGTCGCCCTGCTGGTCGCCTATGTCGCCTGGGCCTATATCAAGGAGCGCTCGCCCCATGATGGCGGCCGCGAAACCCACGAGCACACGGCCGAGAACGCGGCGCCCCCGCCCCGGACCAGGCTCGCCCTGTCCATCGGACTGACCATTGGCGGTATCGCCGGCACGATCCTGGGCGCCCGCCTGCTGGTCTCGGCGGCGATCGAACTGGCGACGGGCATGGGCATTTCGCAGACCGTGATCGGCCTTACCGTGGTCGCGGTCGGGACATCGCTGCCGGAGCTGGTGGTCTGCGTCATCGCCGCGCTCCGCGGGCATGGCGATGTCTGCCTCGGCAATATCATCGGCTCGAACATCTACAATGTCTTCGGCATCCTGGGCCTGACCGCCATCATCCACCCGATCGCCGTGCCGGCGGAAATCGCCGCCCTGGACATATGGGTCCTGGTCGGCGCCACCTTGCTGCTGATGGTGTTCCTGCGCACATCCTGGCGCCTGAATCGTATCGAGGGTGGGGTTTTCGTCGCGGCCTACGCGGCCTATCTCGGCTACCTTGCTTCGGTAGCCTGAGCGCCATGGCGCGGGGTGGGAGGCTGGACAACGACCCAGATCGAATTCGTTACGGCTGCTTCCTTCCGGATCTGACCGGGTTGGCGAGAGACCTGTCCACCGCCAACCTCCCGGCCCCTATATCGTCGAGTTGAGCGTTTTCGGCAAGAGGTTTGCGCAAATTTCCCCCATACCCTTGATTTCCTTTCTTTTTTGGTTGTGTTCCCGGTGGACGGCAGGGCCTGTATTGGTGACAGTTGCGCCATGAAACGGACACGCGGCCCGCTCGGAACCCGGACGGCGGTGGCTTTGGCCCTCGCCCTCGTGGCCGTTTTGTCCTTCGAGGCCCGGGCTGCCGATCCGAACGAGCCCGCGCCCTGCCGCCGCCTGATCAAGGAGAAATGGGAAAACTCCCGTCCCCTCGATCTCGAAGGCTGCCTCGACCGGCTCGCCGGCTCGCCCTCGCCCTATGATGGCAATGGCTACAAGCTCGCGCTCTGGGGCACTGTGATGCTGGCGACAGACGGCACCGCGCTCTATCAGTCCGACGATGGCGGCCTGTCGTGGTCGGTGGCGCGCCAGCCGGCCGATGTCACCCGCGCCGCCCTGACCTTCGCCCCCAGCGACCCGCCGCCGCTCGCGCCCGAGACCCCGGCCC